>NZ_JBMDIS010000059.1:0-39957 GCF_057808775.1 Pseudomonas sp. FG86
TTCCAGATCAGTGTTCCAAGGCATACCGGCGGCAATGGTTGAGATAGCCCTGCTCATGACTACCCACCAACTGCACCACACTGGTCCATAACCAGGACGGCGCATCCAGCTGTCTGGAGCGGTTTTGCTGCAATACCGCCATCCAGTCCTTACGCGTCGCCCGGTCCATCTGCCGGGCATGGGCGATACCGACCACGCGCGCCAGGTAGCCGGCGGCGTGCATGGCATCGAGTTCACTCAGTTCATCCAGTTCCAGCTTCATGTCCTGGGGCAGCAGTTCGCGGATGAAGAAGCCATGATCCAGAAACCGTGTCGCCACCATGCGTTCACCCAAGCCCGGCGACAGTTGGCGTGCGCCCTCCACCACCCGGCGGCCGTTATCCCTGGGCATCTTCGCCCGTGCCGCGCGCGGTGCAGCGGCGCCGACGGCTTCCTTGATGTCGATCAGGCAGTATTCCTCATCATCCTTGTCGCCCACCCCCAGCAATACGGCATAGCGCAACAGGCCCAGGGAACTGCAGCCCTTGACCCAATAGGCCGAATCCAGCAGTTCGACCTTGGCGTCCTTGGGGCGGCCCTTGAGGGAAGTGACCAACTGATGGATTTCATCCGACGCGCAGACACTTTCCAGCGCATTTTTTTCCGCCCGCGACAGCGACCAGAAATGCTTGCCCAACGGGATGGTCGGTCGCACGTTGTCGATACGCTCGCGGGCCAGGCTTTTCCAGGTGCGCTCCACAGCGCTGCGCATTCCCGCCTTGACCTGGGACGGACGCGGCGGTGCCTCATCGGGCTTGTCCTTGAACGCCTGTTCGTAGCCCACCATCATTTCTTCGAGCATACGCGCGGTGGTCACCCCCGGCAGGTCCGAGCCGCGCGCGGCGGTGGCCAGGGACAGCGCCAGGCGCACCAGGTCGTGGGCCGGGTTGCCGATCACGGCCTGGTCAAGGTCGCGGATATGCATATCGATGCGCCCTTTGTTGTCACCGGTAGGCCCCAGGTTGCCGGCGTGGCAGTCGCCACAGATCCAGATCGCCGGGCCTTGAGGCAGGCGCCTGCCCATCTGGCTGTGCAGCCATTCGTAGAATTGCACGGTACTGCCGCGCACATACGCGTGGGCGGAGCGTGCCATCTTCAGGTTTCGCAGTTGGATCAGGTGGGGCATACGGGCGGAGGGACGCGGGATTTTCATTGATTAACTCAGTGCAGGTGTAGCGGTAGAACGCCGGCCCCGAGCAAATGTTTCATTATGTTTCAAAAATAAACTCAGACACGCCCACCCTCCTCCAGCAACCACGCCTTGAACGCCAGCATCGCCGAGGTCTCGGCCCGTGACTGCAAGCGCGTCAACCAATAGCTGCCGGTGCTGATGCCGACGTCGAACGGCTGGCGAATCACATCACTCTCCAGTTGCCGCGAGAACATCAGCGCCGGTGCCAGCGCCACGCCGATGCCTTGCAGCGCCGCTTCCATCATGGCCAGCGACGAGTCGAACACAATACTGCGCGGCACCAGCGTATCGGCGGGCAACCCGGCAGCCTGGAGCCACAGGTTCCACTCATCGGCGCGGTAGGAGCGCAGCAACGTGTGCTTCAGCAGGTCGGCTGGCGCGTGCAATTGCTCGGCAAGCGTGGGCACACACAGTACGCTCAGCGGTGCTTCGAGCAACTGGCAAGCGTCGGTGCCGTGCCAGGCCCCGGCGCCGAAGCGGATCGCGTAATCGAGACCTTCGGCGGCCACGTCGACACGGTTGTTGTGGGTGGACAGGCGCAGGTCGATGAACGGGTAGCGGCTCTGGAAGTCCGGCAGGCGTGGCAACAGCCAGCCCACGGCAAAGGTGCCGACCGCTCCCACCGTGAGCACCTCACGGTAGTGCCCGCCTTCGAACTGGCCCAAGGTATGGGCAATGCGGTCGAACGACTCGCGTACCACCGGCAGCAGGGTTTCGCCTTCGCGGGTCAGCATCAGGCCGCGCGGCAGGCGCTTGAACAGGGCAACATTGAGCTGCGCCTCCAGGCTTTTCACCTGATGGCTGACCGCCGCCTGGGTCACGCACAACTCGATGGCCGCGCGGGTAAAGCTCAAATGCCGGGCAGAGGCCTCGAAGGCACGCAAGGCGTTGAGGGGCAAATGGGAACGGAGCATGTTGACCCCAGATTTTCTAATGGCTGGTGCGAGATATCATCGTTTGCTCGTGACCGGCGAACTGCCTACATTGGCCTCGCCCGCGCAGGCTCTTCATTCAATCGATCATTCTCATGGAAGCCTTATCATGCCCCAACATTTATTGTCTGGCGTGCGTAATTTCACGGCCCTCGCGGTCTTTATCGCCGCCGGCAACTGCCTGGCCGCCACCGACCTGCAGGCGGTGGTGGATGCCAACGTCAAACCGCTGATGCAGCAGCAGGCGATTCCGGGCCTGGTGGTGGGTGTGGTGCAGGACGGCAAGGCGCAATACTTTAACTACGGCGTCGCAGCCACCGACACCCGCCAGCCGGTCAGCGAAAATACCTTGTTCGAAGTCGGCTCGGTGAGCAAAACCTTCACCGCCACCCTGGCCGGTTACGCCGTCGCCACCGGCGCACTCACACTGTCAGACCCGGCCAGCCACTACCTGCCGGCCCTGGGCGGCGGCACGTTCGCGCACATCAGCGTGCTCAACCTCGGCACCTACACCGCTGGCGGCTTGCCCCTGCAATTCCCCGCCAAGGCGGATAACAGCCAGGGCATGATCAGCTACTTCCAGCACTGGAAACCCGACTTCGCCCCCGGCACCCAGCGCCTGTATTCCAACCCGAGCCTGGGGCTGTTCGGCTACCTGGCGGCGCAGAGCCTGAAGCAGCCGTTCGATCAGCTGATGGAGAAAACCCTGTTGCCCGCACTCGGGCTCAAGCACACCTTCGTCAAGGTGCCGCAGAGCCAGATGAGCCTGTACGCCCAAGGCTATGGCAAAGATGGCAAACCTGTGCGCGTCGGCCCCGGCGCCATGGACAGCGAAGCCTACGGCATCAAGACCAGCGCTGCGGACTTGCTGAAGTACGTTGACGTGAACATGCACCCGGCGAATCTGGATAAAACCCTGCAGCAGGCGATTACCGTCACTCACACGGGTTACTACAGCGTTGACGGCATGACCCAGGGCCTCGGCTGGGAAATGTACCCCTACCCGATCCAGCTCGATGCGTTGATTGCCGGCAACTCCACCCCCATGGCAATGGAGCCGCACAAGGTCAACTGGCTGACCCCACCACAAGCGCCCCGCGCCGACACCCTGGTGAACAAGACCGGCTCCACCAATGGGTTTGGCGCCTATGTGGCGTATGTGCCGAGCAAGGGCGTGGGCGTGGTGATATTGGCGAACAAGAACTACCCGAACGCCGAACGGGTAAAAGTTGCCCATGCAATCTTGAGTGGGATGGACCAATAGAGCCGGACGCAAAACCAATGTGGGAGGGGCAAGCCCCAATGCCAGTCAGTTAAGGCACTTTGTAGGAGCGAGCTTGCTCGCGAAAAACGCCCAGGCAACGCGTTCATTCTCGATAAACGTGGTGGCCCTGAGTTCTTCGCGAGCAATCTCGCTCCTACAGTGAATCACCTGTGGAGTCGCGTTACATCCCCAGCCAGTGCGGCAAGGCCAGCGAGATGAACGGCAAGTACGTGACCATGATCAGGAACACCAACAGGATCATCAGCCACGGCAACGCCGCGCGGATGGTCTGCCCCAGCGTCAAGCCGGTCACCGCTGAGGTCACGAACAGGTTCAGCCCAACGGGTGGGTGCACCAGGCCGATTTCCATGTTGACCACCATCACGATGCCCAGGTGAATCGGGTCGATGCCCAGCTTCATGGCGATCGGGAAGAAGATCGGCGCCAGGATCAGCACGATGGCCGAAGGCTCCATGAAGCTGCCGGCGATCAGCAGCACCACATTGACCATGATCAAAAAGCCAATCGGCGTAAGGCCCTCGGACAGCACCCACGCCGTGATTTCCTGGGGGATCTGCTCGGTGGTCAGCACGTGGGCAAAGAGCATGGCGTTGGCGATGATAAACATCAGCATGATCGCCAGGCGCCCGGACTCCAGCAGCACCTTGGGGCAGTCGCGCAGCTTCATGTCCTTGTAGACGAACAACGCCACGAACGCCGAATACACCGCCGCTACCGCCGCCGCTTCGGTGGGCGTGAACATGCCGCTGTAGATGCCACCGAGGATGATCAGCAGCAACAGCAGGCCCCAGAAAGCCCGGCGCGCGCAGCTCAGCCATTCGCGCAAGGTCGCGCGTGGCTGGGCCGGCAGCTTCTTGATGCGCGCGACGATGTAGATCGCGACCATCAGCATCAGGCCCAGCAGCAGCCCGGGGATCACCCCGGCCATGAACAGCTTGCCCACTGAGGTTTCCGTGGCCGCCGAGTACACCACCATCACGATCGACGGCGGTATCAGGATGCCCAGGGTGCCGGCGTTGCAGATGATCCCGGCGCCGAATTCCTTCGGGTAACCCGAACGCACCATGCCTGCCACGGCAATCGAACCCACCGCCGCCACCGTCGCCGGGGATGAGCCGGACAGCGCCGCAAACAGCATGCACGCCAGTACCGCCGCAATCGCCAGGCCGCCACGGATATGCCCGACACAGGCGTTGGCAAAATCGATCAGCCGCTGTGCCACGCCGCCGGTGGTCATGAATGCACCGGACAACAGGAAGAATGGAATCGCCAGGAAGGTGTAGGCGTCGGAGGTCTCGAACAGCTTGATCGCCAGGGAGCTGACCGAGTCCGGGCTGAACATCAGGATCGATACCGCCCCCGACAACCCCAGCGCAATGGCAATCGGCACGCCCAGGAACATGAACACGAACAGCAGCAGGAACAGACAGAGCACGGCCATCAGTGACGCTCCTCATGGCTGCCGGCCAACTTACTGGCCTCACCGGCCTCATCGGCCAGCCCCAACCCCACCTGACGGCGGGTAAAGATGCGGTAGAAAATTTCCAGGTAGCGGATAAACACCAGGGCAAAACCGATGGGCACGATGACCACGATGTCACCCACGTCGATGCCGAACTGGTCGAGGTCTTCGGCGCCGATATGCGCCGTCATTACCGCGCTGACCCACTTGTAGCTGGCGACCATGAACAGCCCGGCGTAGGCCAGGCAGCAGAGGCACGCGAGCATGCCGAGCACGCGCTGCACCGGGCGCGGGGTCAGCTTGACCAGCGCATCCACGCCGAGATGGCCAGCGGTGCGCACGCCGTAGGAAATACCGAAAAAGATCAGCCAGCCGAACATAGCCTTGGTCAGCGCCACGCTCCAGGTCATGTCCTGGGCCCAGGTCATGGTGGCGTCGCCCAGGGCACCGAAGAAGTCGCTGCTGAAGGCCCACTTGTCGGCCAGGGCAAAGAACAGCGTGTAGATGTTGTTGAGCATGACGTAGACGAATGTCACCAGGGTCATGGCGGCCAACAGGAAGGCAATAACGCCTTCCTCCAGGTGCTCCCAGACGCGCCTTAGCGTTTGCATGGCAAAACCTCGCGAAAACAAATGAGATGTCAGGGTGGAAACCGGATCGAAATGTGGGAGGGGCGGTGCGAGGATTCGACTTGTCCCCGATGACGGTGGGTCAGATATAGATAAGGTAACCGTCACACCGCTATCGGGGGCAAGCCCCCTCCCACAGGGGATCTCGGTACGCCCTGGCATTACTGGTTGGAGGCATCCGCCGCCTTGATCAGATCAGCCCCGATCTCCCCTTCGAACTTCTGCCACACCGGGCGCATGGCTTCGCGCCACAGCTGGCGTTGCGCGGGGGTCAGCTCGATGATTTCGCTGGTCTTGGCGTCGATGATCTTCTGCTTGGCCGACTGGTTCAGCGCTTCGGCCTGTTTGTTCACCTCGACAGTGACCTCGACCATGATCTGCTCCAGGGTGCTGCGAATATCCGGTGGCAGGCCGTTCCAGAACTTGGCGTTGGTGATGACCATGTAGTCGATCAAGCCATGGTTGGACTCGGTGAAGTACTTCTGCACTTCGTTGACCTTCTGGCTTTCATAGTTGGACCAGGTGTTCTCGGTACCGTTGACGGTGCCAGTCTGCAAGCCCTGGTACACCTCGGCAAAGCTCATCTTGCGCGGGTTGGCGCGGATCGCCTTGAACTGCTCTTCCAGCACGCTGGAAGCCTGCACGCGGAACTTCAGGCCACGGGCATCCTTGGGTTCATGCAGGGCCTTGTTGGCCGAAAGCTGCTTGAGGCCGTTGTGCCAATAGGCCAGGCCGAGGATGTTCTTGTCCTGCATCGAGGTCAGCAGTTGCTTGCCCTGGGCGGCCTGGAAGCGGTCGACGGCGGCCAGGTCGTTGAACAGGAACGGCAGGTCATAGATCTGCACTTGCTTGGTGTATTGCTCGAACTTGGCCAGGGACGGCGCCAGCATCTGCACGTCGCCCAGCAGCAGCGCTTCCATTTCCTTGCCGTCACCGAACAGCGACGAGTTGGGGTACACCTCGACCTTGACCTTGCCCGGCAAGCGTTCTTCGGCGAGCTTCTTGAACAGCAAAGCGCCCTGGCCCTTGGGGGTGTTTTCAGCGACCACGTGGGCGAACTTGATCACGATCGGGTCGGCCGCCTGGGCCAGGCCCGCGGCAAACAAGGTGGCGGCGCAGAACAGCGCCCGAGAAAGCTTGAGCATGGAAAATCACCTTCTTATTGTTGTGTTGTAGGGCAAGGTGCCTGATATGACGCGTGTAGTGAATTTCGATTTTTTGATACCTGCGTTCGGCCAGGCCGAACACCAATCCCAAGAAAAAATGAAGAACCCCTGTGGGAGGGGGCTTGCCCCCGATGGCGGTGTGTCAGCTTGCACACTTGTCTCTGACCCAACGCCATCGGGGGCAAGCCCCCTCCCACATTTGATTCGGTTTCGTTAGCTATAACTGTGCAAGCAACCGTTGCGCACGCAACAGCACAGGCGCATCCACCATCTGCCCATCAATCTGGTAAGCCCCCGCCCCATGGGCCCCGGCATCCACCACCCGTTGCGCCCAGGCCAGGTCTTCGGCGCTCGGCGCCATGGCGGCATGGATCACCGCCACCTGCCTGGGGTGGATACACAAGGCCCCGGCAAAGCCCATTTCATAGGCGTGCCGGATCGAGCGGCGCAGGCCCTCGGGGTCGTCGATGGCCGGGTGGACACCGTCCAGCGGCGCGACCAGGCCCGCGGCGCGGGAGTGCACGATCAGCGCCAGGCGGGCCTGGTCGAGGGCGAACTGCGCGGCCGGGGTATGGCTGCTCAGGTTGAGGTCCAGCGCCAGGTCCAGGCCACCGAATGACAAGCGCTGCACCTGCGGCGCATGGGCGATCTCGGCCACGGCCAGCAGGCCCTTGGCACTTTCGATAATCGGCCAGATCCCTTTGCCCGTGGCGGCTACCACCGCCACCTGGGCCGCGCTTTCCACCTTCGGCAGCAGCACGCCGGCAACGTTTGCATGGGCCTTGCAAAACGCCACATCGGCAACGTGCTCGGCGTGCTCGGGCGCGTTGATACGTACCCACACCTGGGCCTCTGGATGTGCCTGCAAAAACACCCCAAGGTTATCCCGCGCCTGACGCTTGAGCGGTTCTTCCACCGCGTCTTCAAAATCCACAATCACCGCGTCGGCACCACTGGCCAACGCTTTGGAAAACCGCTCCGGGCGGCTGCCGGGCACAAACAGGGCCGAACGAGCTAGAGACTTGGGCATCATGGCTTCCTTGTTAGATAACACCGCGCGCGCGCAGGTTGTCGATGGCATCGCCCGAATACCCGAGCTGGTCGAGAATGCCCTGGCTGTGCTGCCCCAGTGCGGGTACGGCGTCCATTCGTGGGGTAAAGGCGGCGTTGCGTGCCGGTGGCAGCAGCGAGGGCAAAGGCCCCGCCGGGCTGTCGACTTCACGCCAGCGGTCACGCGCCTTGAGCTGCGGGTGATCCCACACGCCCTGCATATCGTTGACGCGGGCGCTGGCGATCTGCGCGGCCTCCAGGCGCTGGATCAGCGCTTCGGCGTCCAATTGCGCAAAACGGTCGACGATGATCTGACGCAACACCTCACGGTTGGCCGAACGCTTGAAGTTGGCGCTGAAGCGCTCATCCGTCGCCAGTTCCGGGGTAAGCAAAACCTTGTCGCAGAACGCCGCCCATTCGCGCTCGTTTTGCAAGCCGAGCATCACCGTGCCGCCGTCGCCGGTGGGGAACGGCCCATACGGGTAGATCGTCGAATGCGCCGCACCGGCACGCGGTGGCGGCGGCGCACCGTCAAAGGCGTAGTACATCGGGTAGCCCATCCACTCCACCAGGCTTTCAAGCATGCTCACGTCGATGCGGCTGCCCTGCCCGGTCTTGCCACGCAATAGCAACGCCGAAAGGATGCCGCTGTAGGCGTACATGCCAGCGGCGATGTCGGCAATGGAGCAACCGGCCTTGGCCATCTGGTCGTCACCCGGGCCGCCGGTCACCGACAGGAAGCCGCCCTCGCTCTGGATCAGCAGGTCGTAGGCTTTCTTTTTCTCGTAGGGCCCGCCTTCGCCATAGCCGGAAATATCGCAGACGATCAGGCTCGGGAAACGCGCATGCAGCGCCTCGAACGACAACCCCATGCGCGCCGCCGCGCCGGGTGCGAGGTTCTGCACCAGCACATCGGCGTCAGCCAGCAGGCTTTGCAGAATGTCGCCCGCCTCGTCGTGTTTGAGGTCCAGGGTCAGGCTTTCCTTGGAGCGGTTGGTCCACACGAAATGCGAGGCCAGGCCACGTACACGCTCGTCGTAGCCACGGGCGAAATCACCGGCACCGGGGCGTTCGACCTTGATCACGCGGGCGCCGAGGTCGGCCAGTTGACGGGTGCAGAATGGCGCGGCAATCGCGTGCTCCAGGCTGACAACGGTAATGCCGTCCAGCGGTCGTTGATTAGCAGTCATGACGGTTCCTTAAAGCCAATGGGCCATGGATGCGGCGTTGCGCAGGTTCCAGACCTTGTCGATCAATGCGTGGGCCTGGGCCGGTGAGCGCGCGCCGCTGAACTGGGTCAGGCGCTGGAATTTATCCGCCAGCTCCGCACGGCTCAGGGTGTTGCCGGGGTCGCCCTTGGGCTCGTCGATGGCGCCGTGCAGCGAGCGGCCATCAACGGTGCTGACGATGACCCGGCCCAGCCAGCGCTGCGGGTAGGCGCCGTCGACTTCGGCGTCGAGGGCCATACTGACGTTGTCGCGAAAGGCCGAAACAGCAGGATCGCTCAGTGCCCACTGGTGGAACTCGGTCAAGCCGGCCTTGCCATGCACAGCGATCAAGCCGAGCACGGTGCCCATGGAGAACTTGGCCTGGTGCACGCTGGTGGGCACCGTCACGCGCCCGAGCACATCGATGGCGCCTTGGTGCACGCGGGTTTCCACATGCGCGATATCGGCGGCGCCCAGGCCTTCACGCTGCATCACCTCCAACAGCGCATCGGCGGCAGGATGGGTATGGCGGCACGAGGCGTGAAACTTGAACGAGGTTTCCAGCAACGCCCACCGACTGCCAAGCTCGGCGGACAACTTGCTCGGCTCGGCATCCGTGGACATGCCCGCCGCCAAGCCCTGGTCGCCTTCGAGGATATTGCGCGCACCGGTCAGGCCATCCGCCGTCAGGTACGCGGCGAGCAAACCGTCGGCGGCCGCCTTGGCCGTGTGCAGTTGCTTGGAGTCGGCGGCATCGCGCAGGAACTCCCACAGCCCGGCGGCCTGGGTGCCGGCGCTGCCGAGCAGATTGATGAACTGTTCCTGGTTGAAATCCAGCAACTTGCCTACCGCCACCGCCGCCGCCAGGGTGCCCACCGTGGCCGTGGTGTGGAAGATGCGGTAGTGGGAGCGGCCCATGAATTCGCCGATGCGGATCCCGGCTTCATAACCCGCCACCGAGGCCAGCAGCAGGTCGCGGCCGGATTTTCCCAGGTCTTGCGCGGCCGCCAAGGCCGCCGGAAACACCACGGTCGCCGGGTGCAGCACCGAGCTGTTGTGCAGGTCATCCTGCTCCACCAGATGGGACGAGGCGCCATTGACCAGCGCGGCAAAATACGCGCTGCTGCTGCCGCCAGTGACGATCACCTGCGCCGGGCCGCTGCTGGGCCCCATCTTCTGCGCATAGCGTTCAAACAACGGGATCGGGTGCGCGCCCTGGCTGGCCAACGCGGAGGCCAGCCAATCCAGGTACAGGTCTTCGGTGCGCGCCAGCACGGGCTCGGGCAATTGCTCGTAGGCCAGGTCGGCCAGGAACCGACACAGGGCTTGGGTATGGCTCATGCTCAGGCCCTCAGAAGCTGCGTGGCAGTTCGAGCAAATGCTCGGCCACGTAGGACAGGATCAGGTTGGTGGAGATCGGTGCCACCTGGTACAGGCGGGTCTCGCGGAATTTGCGTTCCACGTCGTATTCGCAGGCAAAGCCGAAGCCACCGTGGGTTTGCAGGCAGGCATTGGCCGCTTCCCAGGACGCCTTGGCCGCCAGGTACTTGGCCATGTTCGCGCTGGCCCCGGCATTGGCGCCGCGGTCGTATTCGTCGCAGGCACGCCAGCGCATCAGGTCCGCCGCTTCGATTTCAATGTGCGCTTCGGCAATCGGGAACTGCACGCCCTGGTTCTGCCCGATGGGCCGGCCAAACACCACGCGGTCGCGAGCGTAGGCACTGGCTTTTTCGATGAACCAGCGGCCGTCACCGATGCACTCGGCGGCGATCAGCGTGCGTTCGGCATTCAGGCCATCGAGGATGTATTTGAAACCCTTGCCTTCCTCGCCAATCAGGCTGTCCAGGGGCAGTTCCAGGTTGTCGAAGAACAGCTCGTTGGTTTCGTGGTTGACCATGTTGGCGATGGGTTGCACGGTCAGGCCGTTGCCGATGGCTTCGCGCAGGTCGACCAGGAAGATCGACATGCCCTCGGACTTTTTCTTCACCTCGGCCAACGGCGTGGTGCGCGCCAGCAGGATCATCAAGTCGGAATGCTGCACCCGTGAGATCCACACCTTCTGGCCGTTGATCACATACTTGTCGCCGCGCTTGATCGCAGTGGTCTTGATCTTGGTGGTATCGGTACCGGTGGTGGGCTCGGTGACGCCCATCGATTGCAGGCGTAATTCGCCGCTGGCCAGCTTGGGCAGGTAGAAGCTTTTCTGCGCCGCGCTGCCGTGACGCAACAGGGTGAACATGTTGTACATCTGGCCATGCACGGTGCCGGAGTTGCCGCCACAGCGGTTGACCTCTTCAAGGATCACCGAGGCCTCGGCCAGGCCCAGGCCCGAGCCGCCATACTCTTCCGGGATCATCGCCGACAGCCAGCCGGCATCGGTCAGGGCCTTGACGAAGGCTTCGGGGAAGCCTTTTTCCTCGTCGATCCGGCGCCAATAAGCGGCATCGAATTCGGCGCACAAGGCACGCACCCCTTCGCGGATGGCATTGAGTGCTTCGTTGTCGTTCGGGTTCATCTAACGGCTCTCCGCCTGTTGTTCTTGGATTATTCGAAATGCACTTCGGCTTGCTGGGCCAGGCCGTCCGCGTTACCGGCCCACAGCGCGGCAACGCCTGGCTGCGTGACGTGCCCGCCCACCTCGAACGGCTGAGGCGCGATCAGTGGGCGCACCCCGCGATAGCTGAAACGACGCAAGGTGGCTTCAGGGTGGGCGCGGCAAAACGCGCGCAGGCTCAAGGTCGCGATCAGCGGGCCATGTACCACCAGCCCGGCGTAGCCTTCGGTGCCGGTGACATAGGGGTAGTCGTAGTGGATGCGGTGGCCGTTGAAGGTCACGGCGCTGTAGCGAAACAGCAGGGTCGGCGTGGGGGCGATCGTTTCGTGCCATTCGCCTTGGGCCAGGGCCTCGCCGCTGCCCTGCTTGGGTGGCGTGGGCTCGCGGTAGACGATGTCCTGTTCTTCGCGGATCGCCAGGCGGCCGTCCTGGGAATAGTCGTGACGCACCGTGACAAACAACAGTGAACCGCTGCGGCCGGTTTTTTCCTCGACCTGGGTGATGGTTGACACCCGGGTGGCCGCCTCGCCGGCACGCAGTGGGTGCAGGAATTCGATCCGCCCACCGGCCCACATGCGATTGCGCTTATCCGCCGGCGGCAGGAAGCCGCCACGGACCGGGTGGCCGTCGGTGCCCAGGGCCGACTCGGGCAGCGGGTCCTGGAAGAAACACCACTGCCACAGCGGCGGCAGATCCTGGCCCTGCTCGGGGACGGCTTCGCCAAGGGTGGCGGCAATGCGTTTGAGCAGGTTATAGCTCAGGTGGTCGTGGGCGGTTTCGCTTCGGCCGATCCAATCAATGGCGCTCATCAGGTACAGGTCCTCGGGCAGTGAGTGTCTGCCCCGGATCATGCAAGCGCCTGGCCGTTCTGAGAATTTGCATTTCAATAAACCAGCGTTCGGCTATGCTGAACGCCAATCGTCCGATCTGTCCCCTCTTGTGGCGAGGCAGCAAGCCCCCGCCACAGGTGGTCGTACACCTGGAGTTTTGCATGCACTTCGATCTCGCCGACCTGCGCCTGTTCATCCATATCGCCGAATCCCCCAGCCTGACCCAGGGCGCCAAGCGCGCATTCCTCTCGCCTGCCGCCGCGAGTGCGCGGATCAAGGCCCTGGAAGGTCAACTCGATACCCGCCTGCTGTACCGTGACAGCCGTGGCGTGGAAATCACCCCGGCGGGCGAACGCCTGCTGCACCACGCCCGGCTGATCATGCGCCAGGTGGACTACCTGAAAAGTGAGTTCACCCAATATGGCGTGGATTCCGCCGGGCATATCCGCATCTTTGCCAACACCACGGCGGTGACCGAATTCCTGCCCGAGGTGCTGGCCGGTTTCCTGTCACAGCGCCCCGGCGTCACCGTCGATCTACAGGAACGCTTGTCGCGGGATATCGTGCGTGGCGTGCTCGATGGCACCAGTGACATGGGAATCATCGCCGGCCCGGTAGAAGCGGCAGGCTTGCAGGTGCTGCATTTCAGCACCGATGAGCTGGTCTTGATGGTGCCGGTGGGCCACCCCTTGGCCGGGCAACCCTCGGTCACCCTGGAACAGACCCTGGCCTACCAGCATATCGGCCTGCACGAAGGCAGCACCTTGCTCAGCTTCCTGCGCGAGCACGTGGAGCGGATCGGCAAGCACTTGTCGCTGCGCATCCAGGTCTCGAGCTTCGAGGCGATCTGCCGGATGGTCGAGGCCGGCGTGGGCATTGGCATCATCCCGGAGTCCGCCGCCGTCCGGCACAGCCGTACCATGCAACTGGTGGCGGTGAAGCTGGATGAACCCTGGGCGATTCGTGAGCGCAGCATTCTGGTGCGGGAGCTGGAGGCATTGCCGGGCACGATCCGCGCCCTGATCGCAACCCTGATGCCGAAGAGCGCCTAAGCTGAACAGTCACCCAGCCAGAGGAGACACCTTATGCAACTTGAAGGATCCTGCCACTGCGGCGCCGTCACGTTCAGCCTGAGCAGTGCCCACCCTTACCCGTACCAGCGTTGCTACTGCTCGATCTGCCGCAAGACCCAAGGGGGTGGTGGCTACGCCATCAACCTCGCGGGCGATGCCAGCAGCCTGAAAGTGCGCGGGCGCAAACTGATCTCGATCTACCATGCCCAGCTCAAGCCAGAAGGTGCCAGCCGGGCCCATGCCAGCACCGCCGAACGGCATTTCTGCTCGCAGTGCGGCAGTGCGCTATGGCTGTTCAGCCCGGAGTGGCCGGAGCTGATCCACCCGTTTGCCTCGGCCATCGACACGCCGTTGCCGGTGCCGCCGGAGCATACGCACCTGATGCTGGGCTCGAAGGCGCCGTGGGTTGAAGTCAGCGTGCGCAAGGGCGACCTGCAATTTGATGAATACCCCGAGGAATCGATTGCACAGTGGCATGAGCGACTGGGGTTGACTCGTTAACAATCTTTGACAGTTTCCCGACAAAGCTTGCAAAGATTGTTGGACGGCCCTCCCCTAGCATTCGAGCATCCAAACAACCATCCGGGTGCTCTTCATGTTTCGCACATTGCGCGGTATTCCGTTGCTGGGTTGCCTGTTGGGCAGTATCGGTTGCCATGGCCAACCCTCTGCCCCGCCGCCGATTGCCAAGGGTGACTACAGTGCGATCATCCGTTATCTGCAAGCGCGCATTCCACGGGAAATGGCCCGGGAAAATGTGCCGGGGCTGTCCATCGCGCTGGTCAATGGCCAGGAACTGATCTGGGCCCATGGCTTCGGCCTGGCGGACAAAGCCCGTGGCGTGCCGGTAACCCCCAACACGGCATTTCGCGCAGGGGCCATTTCCAAATTGCTCACCGCCACCGCGGCCCTGCAATTGGTAGAACAGCAACGGCTGGAGCTTGATGCACCGATCCAGCACACCCTGCGCGAGTTCTATGTGCGCTCGCGCTTTCATAGCGACCAGGCCGCCGCCGACCGCGATATCACCCTGCGCCGCCTGCTCAGTCATCAATCGGGCTTACCCAGCGAGCACCTGCGAGACCTGCGCAGTTCCTTCGCCATGAGCCAGATGCCAATGCGTGTCTCGGGGGTGTGGCTGAGCAGCCCGCCAGGATCCCAGGTGGCCTATTCCAATCTCGGTTATGCGCTGGTCGGCGCTGCGGTTGAGCGCAGCACCGGCAAGGACTTCGAAACCCAGCTGCAAACCAGCCTGCTCAAGCCGTTGCGAATGAGCCAGTCGAGTTTTGTCGGCACCGGCACCCAACTGGGCTACCGCGCCCTGGGTTATCAGGACGGCAGCGCCAGCACTGACGCCCAGGTGCGTGACCTCGCCGCCGCCGGTTTATGGACCAGCCCCAAGGACCTGAGCCACTACGTGCAGATGCTGTTTGCCCAGGGTATCTACCGGGACCATCGCGTAGTGGGCAGTGCCTCCATCGAACAGATGTTCACCCAGCAAAACACCGGGAACGCCCTGGACTTCGACTGCCAGATCGGCCTCGGGTGGTTTCTCGCCCCCTGTGGCGACGAGCCGGTCGCCCCCGGTGTACGCACCTACCAGCACAGTGGCGGTGGCGACGATTTTGCCGCGCAATTGACCCTGCTGCCGGACCCGCAACTGGCGGTCATCATCATGGCCAACGACAGCAACGCCGAAGACATGGTGGTCGCGCTGTCCAACGACGCCCTGCGCCTGATGCTCCAGGCGCAGACAGGCCGCCCTGTGTGCGCCGATAACTGCGCGGCCCCCACCCATGGGCTCAAGTTGCGCCAGGTGCCGGCAGCCGTCGACCGCAAGCGCCTGGCTGGGTTTTACGCCACGGCCTGGGGCGTGTTCCGCATCCGGGACGAGCACTCGCGCCTGTCCGGTGAGCTGTCGGGGTATACCTTTGACTTGCTGCGCGATGAGGACGGCTGGCTGCGCGCGCAGAAAAAGTTCCTCGGTTTCTGGCTCGAGGATCTCGGCGAACTGGGGCGTGTGCAACTCGACGTCGTCACCGTACAGGGCCGGCAAATGCTGACTGCGCGCAGCCACGGCCAGCGCATTGCCCTGGGTGAGCGCATCGACCCGCCAACCCTGCCCCTGGCCTGGGCCGACACCATCGGCACCTACCAGGTACTCAACACCCATGAGCCTGACGCGCCGCTGAGCGGCGTCAGCGTGCGCCTGGAGGACGGCTTCCTGGTAATCCGCGGGCAACTGCACGACGAGCCGCTGACCGATTACATCCTGCTGCCCGTGGACAACGCCCATGCCGTATTGGCCGGCAACGGCTATGGCCTGGGCGACACCGTCAGCCGCCAGGTCAACGGCCTCAGCGCTTCGGGCTACGCCTTCAAACGCACGCAATCGCCGCACAAACCGCTGATCTTTTAACCCTGGATAGACCCTGTATGCGCTCGAAAACGCCTATACCCACCTGGAGTTAAGCCTGGTCACCCACCCTCGACCTTGCTGGATGTGCAATACCTGGCGAATGAGGCAGGCAAGAGCCCGATTGTGGAACAGCGGTTACAGACGTCGGTGATGGGGGTACTGGAATACAGCTTTTGAGTTGATCAGTCGATTAAAATTGTGGCAGGGGCAGTACGGGAATTCGTGCTGGCTCCCGATAGCGGTAGATCAGATATTAACTATTGGCTGAATGACTGCGATTGGGAGCAAGTACCCGCCCACAACATAAGTGCAGGTTATTCAACCGGAGTTTTCCCCACACAGACTATTACCGAAGACAACACGACCACCATTATCGAAACGTAATAAGGGTGTCCTTATTTTTGCACATCGCTTGGGAACCCCCTCAAGCAAAAGTGCCACTAGGACTGTTCCACTATTACTAATATGACTAACACGAGATAAGCATGAATATACACTGTCAACCTATGAATATCGGGATGGCCACGACGCCCCATCAACGGGAAACCGGTTCAACCCTCAGCAAGGACGATTCCAACCCCCTACCGCTTGCCTCAGGGGATGAAAAACTCACCCAGTTCAAACCGACTGCCGCAACAGCCGGCCGCCCCATGAACGATGATCGCGGTGCAGCGCAGATTTACGATGCCAACCCAATTATTCAAAGGTTTTTCGACACCCTGCAGAGTCTCCCAGATGGCGGACACAACATACTCAAACACCTAAAAAACCATTTGGGCGACTGGACAGCGAACAACCGCAATGTCACCAGTCGAGCAGATGCAACCTTTAACCTTGCACGCCTTTTGAACTATCTGGACAAAAATATAAATTTGTACAGAACCAACGAAGCACTCAATCCTTCAGAAGCGAATAACCTGACTGGTAACGAGGATTACCACCCCCGAAGCGAATTCGCTGGGCTCATGAAATTCGTCCTCTATGGCTATTCCAGCTTGCCTGATGTACATCCGACGCCCCTCACTGAATGGTCACTTATCGAGTCGACTACAGAGCTGAAGAATAACGCCTCTGCGTTTCCAAACGCTGAAGAAAAGCGTCCGCCACTGGATCGTCGTTCAGCCTTTGAAATATATGAGCAACACAACATTGTGGACTTTGTCGGTTCACACAAGCAGAAAGACCTTTCCGAAAGAGAGCAACTTCTTGGCCGCTTGAAATGGGTGGTTGGAAACTTGAGATCAGACAATCCAAGCCAGGAAGCCCAAGCAGATGCCACTTATAGACTGGCGCGTGTAACGGAGTTCTTGAATTCCAAAATAAAACCCGACAAGAGTAATTGGGAAACTATAAAAGATACGTTTATAGCGTTCAGCCATCAAGGTTACCCAGCGCTGGAAAAATACCGGTACTCAGATTCGTACGGTCCGAAAGGTGCCCAGGATAATATCCCCCCAAAAGACACCCCACTACCACCCACAACTGCAGGGGCCTCTAATCGTCCTGATGGAAAGTCACAATTCGATTTCATAGAGACGGAAAAAGACACCTTTTCTGTGCCGACCCATGCAACGGGACGCCCAGAAGGTGACACCCGGACAGCAGACCAAATCATCAAGGCAAATCCCATTTTTAATTACCTGCCCAGATCGATCCCGGTGAAAAACCTTTACACGCATCTGGGCGACTGGTCGATTAATAATCCGGACCCGAAACAACGCGCGGACGCGGCCTACAATGCGGCACAGGTGCTCAACAGCATAGACGCACGCGGCCTGAAAAATTCAGGTAACGGCCGGATAAACGGCGAATATGTGTCTTTTCTACCGCCACCGTTTGATGGAGCTCAAATAGACGACAATGACGGTTCAGAGGCAGCGCTGCTGAAGAAATTCAGCGAGAAAGGCTACTCAGCCTTGACAGAGTAATCGCCGCCCCTGCGGGAGGCTTATTCGGCGTACGCCCACGTCATCCGAAACGACGCACCGCCCCACTCCGAATCCAGCACTTGCACCTGGCCGCCGTGCCACTGCGATACCCGCTGCACAAGCGCCAGGCCCAGGCCGAAGCCGCCGGTGCGGCGGTCACGGCTGGCGTCGAGGCGCATGAACGGCTGGAAGATTTTTGCCCGGCCCTCCTCGGGCACGCCAGGGCCGTCGTCGCAGACCCGCACTTCGTAGCCGCTGCCGAACTTGACCAGTGACACTTCCACGCGGCGGTCGGCGTAACGGATGGCGTTGCGCAACAGGTTGATCACCGCGCGCGCCATAAAACGTGGCTCGATCTGAATAATGTCGACTTCACAGGTGCGCAGTGACAGGTGCACACCTTCCGCCTCGGCCTCCAGGGCGACGCTGCCAATCACGCTGTCGAGCCAGCTGTGGGCTTCGATATTTTCCCGGGTGACCTGGGTGGCGCCGCGCTCGAGGCTGGCGTAGGTCAGCAGCTCGGAGACCATTTCTTCCAGTTCGCCCAAGTCGGCGTACATGTCCGTGATCAGCGCGCGGCTCTGGCGCGGGTCGGCCTGTTGCCGGAGTTGGTCGAGCTCGAACGACAGGCGCGCAATCGGCGTGCGCAACTCATGGGAGACTGCGTTGGTCAGTTCGCGCTGGTTGGCGATCAGGCTTTCGATGCGTTCGGCCATCTGGTTGAAGTGCCCGGCCAGCTCGCGCACGGTGGAACGGCGCGGCAGCAGGATGCGCGAACCGAGGTCGTTGTCACCGAAGCGCTGCGCGGCCAGGCGGATATGTTCCAGGTCGCGCCAATGGGGGCGAACCCAGAAGTACAGCACGATGGCCAGGCACACCCCGAGGAAACCATAGGCCCACAGGTACAGCCACTTGGGCTCTTCCGGCAACTTGATTTCCAGCAATTGCGAGCTACCGTCGATGGTCGCGAGAAACTCCATGAAGTCGCCGCGCACCACCAACTGCCCCTTGTCCAAAAGCGCCTGTTCACGCTCGGTCAGGGCCTGGGTATCCTTCTGCACCAGCTTCAGGCGCAGCCCGTAATGGGGCTGCAACTCGGCCAGCCGGGCCTGGCGCGCGCCCCCTTGCAGAGGACGCAATTGCTCTACCAGTCCATACGCCGGACCCCGCACGGCTTCGCGGTTATAGGTTTCGTTGGCTTCGGGCATCAGCTCATCGAAGGTGTAGTTGACCAGCCAGATAGCCCCCGCCAGGCCCAGGGCCAGAATCACATACAGGCGCAGAAACAGGCGCAGCATCTAGACCTCCCACGCAAATGGATTGAACAGATAGCCCTTGCCCCAGATGGTCTTGATGCACACCGGCTCACGCGGGTTGTCATTGAGTTTGCCGCGCAGTTTGCTGATGTACACGTCGACGCTGCGGTTCAGGCCATCGAAGGCAATGCCGCGCATGCGGTTGAGGATGTCATCGCGGGACAGGATCTTGCCGGCGTTGCTGGCCAGCAACCACAGCAATTCGAATTCCATGGTGGTGAGGTCGATCTGCTCCTCCCCCAGGCTGACTACCCGGCAACTGCGGTCAATCGACAGTCGGCCGAACTCCACGGCGCCGCGCACCGTTGGCTCCGGTGACTGGCGACGTTGCAGGGCGCGCAGGCGTGCGAGCAGCACCGGCGGCTTGATCGGCTTGATCACGTAATCGTCGGCGCCGGATTCCAGGCCCAGGATATGGTCCAGGTCATCTTCCTTGGCGGTGAGGATCACGATGGGCGTGTCGGACACCGTGCGAATCTCGCGACACACATGCAGGCCGCTCTGGCCGGGCAGCATCAGGTCGAGCACGACAATCTTGGGCTTGAAGTCGAGAAACACCGCCAAGGCCAAATCGCCCCGGTGCACCACCCGCACCTCAAAGCCATGCTGCGCCAGAAAATGCGCGATCAGCCCTGCCAGCTTCTCATCGTCCTCAACGAGCAGGACCTTGCCCAGACCCAGGTTTTCCATACGTTCTCAATATGCGACGCCGATTGAAGTGCGGGCATTATAGGTGGCAAGCTGCCCGACAGCAGCGCTTGGCCCGTAGCGGGTGACCAAGCTTCATGCTTTTAAGAGTTTTTAACAAATAGCCTGCAATCTTTAACGCCATTCACAGGGAGTTG
The DNA here is from genome assembly GCF_057808775.1 of Pseudomonas sp. FG86. Classification (NCBI taxonomy): domain Bacteria; kingdom Pseudomonadati; phylum Pseudomonadota; class Gammaproteobacteria; order Pseudomonadales; family Pseudomonadaceae; genus Pseudomonas; species Pseudomonas sp. FG86. The sequence goes on from NZ_JBMDIS010000059.1 coordinate 19,929, forward strand.
TATGCGCAAGGATTACCTGGCGTTCTTCGTTTCGCTGTTCCTGTCACGGCTGGCGGACCAGATTCTGCTGTTTATCGTGCCGCTCATCGTGTTCCAGACCACCAACAGCGTGAGCTGGGCGGGCCTGGCATTTTTTCTCGAGTCGCTACCGCGCTACCTGGCGTTCCCGGTGTGCGGGGCATTGTGCGACAAGTTCTCGCCAGTCCGCATCCTGCATATCAGCCAGGTCTACCGAGCACTGGCCTGCGTGGTCGCGGTAGCGCTGTACGGGGTGTTCGACGGCATTTACTGGATTGTGCTGCTGTCGGCGCTGTGCGGGGTGTTGACCACCCAGGGCATCATGGCGCGGGAAGTGCTGATGCCGCACATCTTCAGGCAGTACAGCTATACCAAGACGTTGTCCTATTCGCAGATTGCCGACCAGAGCGGCCTGGTGCTGGGCCCCTTGGTCGCGGCGCTGATGCTGCAAGTGTGGGCCTGGCATTGGGTGGTAGTGGGGGTTGCCGGGCTGTTTGTCCTGGCAGACCTGGCGATGCTGATCTGGCAACGCCATAGCCGGGTGCACCTGGAAACCTTCGAGCAACACCAGGATATCTGGCTGCAACCGCTGCGCATTGCCTTCCGGCATATCCGCAACCTGACGCAATTGAAGCGGATCATCACCCTGGCGGTCGGCGTCAACCTGATCATCGGTGTGACGCTGGCGACTTCGGCGGCAATGGTCACGGGGCACTTTGCCGCCGACAAGGGCGCCTATGCGTTGCTGCAAGCCGCGGGGGCCGTGGTGACCATCGCGATTCTGTTTTACCTGGCGCGCTGCAGCCTGCCGTTGAAGGTACTGGGTGGGTTGTCGTATTCGATGATTGCACTCGGGGCGCTGATCACCGCGCTCAGCCCCGGGCTCATGACCTATGCCGTGGGCTTCTTGCTGGTCACCGGTTTCGACAAAATGTTCAACGTGTACCTGCGCAGCACCCGCCAGCGCGTGATACCGGTGCAGGACTTTGGCAAGACGGTGGGCGTGCTCACCCTGCTCAACAACCTGGCCCAACCGCTGGCGGGCTTGCTGATCGCGTTGCTGGCGGCGCCCTGGGGCACGCAAACGGTGATCCTGCTGTTGACCGGGATCACCGCGCTGATCGGCGTCGCCGTGGCCTCAGGCTGGCACGCCACTGTGAAAGCGGAACTCGACGTCGGGTGACTCGATCAGTGCCTGCTCGGCCGCCCGCACCCGCTCGATCACCTGGGCGATGTCCTTGGCGTCGCCATACTGGTAGGCCAGCTTCAGGTAACCCTGGTAGTGCCGCGCTTCGCTCTTGAGCAAGCCGAAGTAAAACTTGCCGAGTTCCTCGTCCAGATGCGGTACCAGGGCTTCGAAACGCTCGCAACTGCGCGCCTCGATAAACGCGCCGACCACCAGGGTATCCACCAGCTTGACCGGTTCATGGCTACGCACAACCTTGCGCAACCCGGAGGCGTAACGCCCGGCATGCAACTGGCGCAACTCGACCTTGCGCTTCTTCATCAGGCGCATCACTTGCTCGTGGTGCACCAGCTCTTCCCGGGCCAGGCGCGACATCATGTTGATCAGGTCCACATGGCCGTGGTACTTGGCGATCAGGCTCAGGGCAGTGCTGGCGGCCTTGAATTCGCAGTTCTTGTGGTCGATCAGCAGGGTGTCCTGATCGGCCAGCGCGGCCTGCACCCAGGCGTCGGGGGTGGGGCAACCGAGGAATTCGTGGATTTCGGGCAGGTTCATCGGGCTCACGGGCAAAGGGTCACAAAAGGGCGCCGATTATACCGACCACGCCGCAGACCACCAGCCACTGGCCTTGATGTGCATCAACATGACGGCTGGCGAGCAGCAACTATAGTTGTCTAACGCCCCTTTTCTGGAGATCCCGACCATGCAAGCTATCCGCAGCATCCTGGTGGTCATCGAGCCCGAGCATTCGGAAAGCCTGGCCCTCAAGCGCGCCAAGCTGATCGCCGGGGTCACCGACGCGCACCTGCACTTGCTGGTCTGCGACAGGAAACACGAGCATTCGGCGCTCTTGAGCCTGCTCAAGACCGGTTTGCAGGGTGACGGCTATAGCGTCACCACCGAGCAAGCCTGGAATGACAGCCTGCACAAAACCATCATCGACGTGCAGCAGGCCGAAGGCTGTGGGCTGGTGATCAAGCAGCACTATCCCGACAGCCCGTTGAAAAAGGCCCTGCTGACGCCCGCGGACTGGAAGCTGCTGCGCTATTGCCCGACGCCGGTCCTGCTGGTCAAGACCTCGACGCCGTGGGCCGACGGCGTAATCCTCGCGGCCATCGACGTGGGCAACAGCGATGTCGAACACCGCGCACTGCACCACTCGATCATTGACCACGGTTTTGATATCGCCAGCCTGGCCAAGGCCCAACTGCATGTGATCAGCGCCCATCCGTCGCCCATGCTGTCGGCGGCGGATCCGACCTTCCAGCTCAAGGAAACCATCGAGGCGCGCTATCGCGAGCAATGCCAGGCGTTCCAGGCCGAATTCGACGTGGATGACGCGCACCTTCATATCAAGGAAGGCCCGGCAGATGTGCTGATCCCGCATACGGCGCACGCGCTCCAGGCCGCGGTGACGATCATCGGCACTGTCGCACGCACCGGGATTTCCGGAGCGCTGATCGGCAACACCGCCGAAGTGGTGCTGGATGCGCTGGAGAGTGACGTGCTGGTGCTCAAGCCGCAGGCGTTGATGGATCAGCTGGAAGAACTCGCAACCACGGCCTGACGCTGATCCTCGAAGGCAACCGAGATCCAATGTGGGAGGGGGCTTGCCCCGATAGCGGTGTGTCAGTCACAGCTGTTTGAGCTGACACTCCCTCATCGGGGGCAAGCCCCCTCCCACATTTGGATTTGTGTTGTCAGTCGGCGAACGCATCCCTCAGGAACGCCGGCGCGATATAGCGCTGGTAGTGCGCCTCGGACAGGATGAAGAACTCACGGTCGATGGCATCGCGCAGCTCTGGGAGCGCCCAGTCGCGAAACTCCGGCAGCAGCACCATGCCATAAGCCTCCAGGTTGTTGATCACCCGCGCCCCACGGGCAATCAACTGGTACGCCCAGCAGTACTCGGACTGGTGCGGCACAAAGCGAATCTTGCGTTGCTCCAGTTGCCCACGCAGGGTCTTGGGGTCGAAAACCTCCAGCTTGCCGGCCATCACCTGTACCAGCAGCTGCTCAAGCCTTAGCCATACCGCGCGTTTTTGCTCTTCGTTATACCCATTCCATTGGATCACTTCGTGGTGGAAGCGCTTGCAGCCGCGGCACACGAGATCGCCGTAAACCGTTGAGCACAGGCCTACGCAGGGGGTCTTGATGGTTTGATTGGACATGGGTGGCAACACACAAATCAGCGAAACAGTGCGCCATGTTAGCCCTTTGTCTAAGGTTGATCACCCAGCAAACTTAGTCAGGCAACTTACCTTTAGAAATTTTTTGCCGTAGAATCATCCGGCCTTGTAAGGCGCCAAACAATCCGCTGGAAGCTGTTTTCAAAGCGTCACGAGCACAGTCGTTCCTTCAGAACGGTGTTGGCGATGGTGATTACCCGGTAGGTAGTCCCAGCGCCAACCCTCATCAGCTCCGTTCTGCAGGCGTAAAACTTTGAAAGCAGCTTCTGTGAGGAATGCCGGCAGCGCTGGCTTTGCGGCCCAAAAAGCCCCCGAGCGCATGCGTGCCGTTCATTTCTGGATGAGCGTCCCGTGGGACCACTGATGAGGGTAATAACTGTGCTTGAAGCCTACCGCAAACATATCGAAGAGCGTGCAGCACTGGGTATCGTTCCCCAGCCGCTTAACGCCGAACAAACCGCAGGCCTGGTCGAGCTGCTGAAGAATCCTCCGGCTGGCGAAGAAGAACTCCTCGTTGACCTGATCACCAACCGCATTCCACCAGGCGTTGACGAAGCTGCCTACGTCAAGGCCGGTTTCCTGTCTGCCCTGGCCAAGGGCGAAGCCACTTCTCCCCTGATCGACAAGAAACGCGCTGTTGAACTGCTCGGCACCATGCAAGGCGGCTACAACATCGTGACGTTGGTCGAGCTGCTGGACGACGCCGAGCTGGCACCTGTCGCCGCCGCCCAACTCAAGCACACCCTGCTGATGTTCGATGCGTTCCACGACGTGGCCGAGAAAGCCCGCAACGGCAACGAACACGCCAAAGCCGTGATCCAGTCCTGGGCCGACGGCGAGTGGTTCAAAAACCGCCCGACCCTGGCCGACAAGATCAGCCTGCGCGTATTCAAGGTCACCGGCGAAACCAACACCGACGACCTGTCCCCTGCCCCGGACGCCTGGTCCCGCCCTGATATCCCGCTGCACGCCCTGGCCATGCTGAAAATGGCGCGTGAAGGCATTGTGCCGGACGAGCAAGGCAAGACCGGCCCGATGAAGCAGATCGAAGAAATGCGCGGCCAAGGCTTCCCGATCGCCTACGTCGGTGACGTGGTCGGTACCGGTTCTTCGCGTAAATCCGCGACCAACTCGGTACTGTGGTTCTTCGGCGACGACGTTCCTTACGTGCCGAACAAGCGCGCCGGCGGCTTCTGCTTCGGCAGTAAGATCGCTCCAATCTTCTACAACACCATGGAAGATGCCGGCGCACTGCCAATCGAATTCGACGTCACCAACATGAACATGGGCGACGTGATCGACCTGTACCCGCATGCTGGCAAAGTCTGCAAACACGGCACCGACGAAGTCCTGACCACCTTCGAAATGAAGACTCCGGTCCTGTTGGACGAAGTTCGCGCTGGCGGCCGTATCCCGCTGATCATCGGCCGTGGCCTGACCGACAAGGCTCGCGCCGAGCTGGGTCTGGGCCCTACCGACCTGTTCAAGCTGCCTGAAGCACCGGTCGACACTGGCAAGGGTTTCACCCTGGCCCAGAAAATGGTCGGCAAGGCATGCGGCCTCCCGGAAGGCAAAGGCGTTCGCCCAGGGACTTACTGCGAACCGAAGATGACCACCGTGGGTTCCCAGGACACCACCGGTCCGATGACCCGTGACGAACTGAAAGACCTGGCGTGCCTGGGCTTCTCGACCGACCTGGTGATGCAGTCCTTCTGCCACACCGCGGCTTATCCAAAGCCGATCGACGTGACCACCCACCACACCCTGCCTGACTTCATCATGACCCGTGGCGGTGTATCGCTGCGTCCAGGCGACGGCATCATCCACAGCTGGCTGAACCGCATGCTGCTGCCGGATACCGTCGGCACCGGTGGTGACTCCCACACCCGTTTCCCGATGGGCATCTCGTTCCCGGCCGGTTCCGGTCTGGTCGCGTTCGCCGCAGCCACTGGCGTTATGCCACTGGACATGCCGGAATCGATCCTGGTGCGCTTCAAAGGCAAAATGAAACCTGGCATCACCCTGCGTGACCTGGTTCATGCCATTCCTTACTACGCGATCCAGGCTGGCCTGCTGACCGTAGAGAAGAAAGGCAAGAAAAACGCCTTCTCCGGCCGCATCCTGGAAATCGAAGGCCTGAACGACCTGACGCTGGAGCAGGCTTTCGAGCTGTCCGACGCCTCGGCCGAACGTTCGGCTGCCGGTTGCACCATCAAGCTGTCGAAAGAATCCGTCACCGAATACCTGAACTCCAACATCACCCTGCTGCGCTGGATGATCGGTGAAGGCTACGGCGACGCACGCACCCTGGAACGTCGCGCCCAAGCGATGGAAGCCTGGGTTGCCAACCCGGAACTGATGGAAGCCGATGCCGACGCGGAATACGCCGAAGTCATCGAGATCGACCTGGCCGAAATCAACGAGCCGATCCTCTGCGCACCGAACGACCCGGACGACGCCCGTCTGCTGTCCAGCGTTGCCGGCGAGAAGATCGACGAAGTGTTCATCGGTTCGTGCATGACCAACATCGGTCACTTCCGTGCTGCCGGTAAGCTGCTGGAACAGGTCAAGGGTCAGCTGCCAACTCGTCTGTGGCTGTCGCCGCCGACCAAGATGGACGCTCACCAGCTGACCGAAGAAGGCTACTACGGCATCTACGGCAAGGCTGGCGCGCGCATGGAAATGCCGGGCTGCTCGCTGTGCATGGGTAACCAGGCACGTGTAGAGCCGAACTCGACCGTCGTATCGACCTCCACCCGTAACTTCCCGAACCGTCTGGGTGATGGCGCGAACGTCTACCTGGCGTCGGCTGAGCTGGCGGCAGTGGCCTCCACCCTCGGTCGCCTGCCGACCGTCGAAGAGTACATGGGCTACGCAGCGAAACTGGACACCATGGCCAGTGACGTCTACCGCTACCTGAACTTCGACCAGATCGCCGAGTTCCGCAAAATCGCAGCAAGCGCCAACATCCCGGTGATTCAAGCCTAAGGTGTGTTGATGTAAAGGACGCCGCGTATCGCAAGGTACGCGGCGTTTTTTTGTGCCTGGAATACTGTGGGAGGGGGCTTGCTCCCGATAGCGGTAGTTCAGTCAATAGCTCCAGTGACTGATTCACCGCTATCGGGAGCAAGCCCCCTCCCACACTACGCGCAAGCCCTCCCACACCATGCCTGCGTCACGCGTTGCTCACCTCAAGCGCCAACTGCACCGCGTCGTCGACACTCAAGCCGCTGAGCAGTACATGCGGCGCCAAAGCTTCAGGCAGTACCTGCAACACCTCGCGGGCATCATGCCGCACACGGGCCAGCACCAGGCGCTTGCCCTCCCCCCGCACCTGGGCAAAAAACACCGCCAGCGCTTCGATACTGGTGCCATCGAGGTCGGGCGACTCTTCCAGGCTCAGTACCACCGCCTGAACGGGTGCCTGGCGCATCAGGCGCAAGGCCGCCCCCAGGATGCGCTCGGCGTTCGCGAAAAACAGCGCTTCACTGGGCCGCACGATCAGCACGCCTGGCACTTCCACAGCATCGGCATGGTGCTGGCGATCGACAAAATCATGACTGTCACCCAGGCGCCCGAGCACCTGGATGTCCGCTGAGGACATCTGGCGCAACATCAACATCACGCTGATCGCCACGGCGAGCAACAAGCCATCCAGCACACCCAGCACCAGCACTGCCGCCACCGCGCAGACCACCAGCAAGCGATCGCGTCGCCACAGGAAATAGCGCCCCAGGGGCTGCAGGCTCAAACCACGCCCCAAGGCATAGATGACTACCGCCGCGAGCACCGGCTCCGGCGTCAACGCCACATACGGCAGCACCGTCAGCACGATCACCAATATCACCAGCGCCGCAACGATCCCCGCGAACCGTGAATAGGCGCCGGCCGCCTCATTGGCCGATGTCGCCGAATACCCGGCCCCCGCCGGCATGCCGTGGAACAACCCCGACACCAGGTTGGCCGCCCCCAGCGCCAGCAAATCACGGTTGGATGACACTCGGTCGCCATGCTTGAGGGCGAATGAGCTGATGGAGCCGTAGGACTCCGCGTACAAAATCATCACCAAGGCGAATGCCAGTTCGCCCAGGCGCAACCAGTCGGCAAACGGCAGTACCGGCAAATGCCCGAGTTCCAGGCGCAGGTCGATCATGCCGATCAGCGCCACGCCCTGGGCCTGCAGGCCCAGTAACTGCCCGGCCACGATGCCCAGCACCACGACCACCAGGCCACCGGGCACCCGTGGCAAGCGTGCGCACAGCCGCAACACCAGCAACGCCGCCGCCGCCACCAGCGCGGCGGGCCAGTTCCAGCGTGGCAACTGTTCGAGCAGTTGCGGCAGGAAGCGGATCAGGTTGTTATCGGTGAGATGGACGCCCACCACATTGGCCACTTGCTTGAGGATGATGGTCAACGCCAGGCCGAAGGCAAAGCCGCGCAACACCGGCTTGGCGATGAACGAGGTGACGCCGCCGAGCTTGAACAGCCCGGCCAGGAGAAAAAATACCCCAATGATCAGCACCAGCCCAAAGGCCAGGGAAAGCCTCAGCGCCGGGTCGTCACCGGCCAGGCTGGCCGTGGCCGCCGCCAGCACCGCCGCCGACGATGAGGTGGCCGAGACAATCGCAAAGCGGCTGCTGCCAAACAGGCCGTAGCACACCAGCCCGGCAAACAAGGCAATCACCCCGGCCTGGGGTGGCAGTGCGGCAATGCTGGAATAGGCCACCGCTTCCGGCAGCAGCAAACCGGCAATGGATAAGCCGGCGAGAATGTCCTGGGTGCGATTCGGCGGTATGACAACGGGCGTCTCGGTTGCAGTTTTCAAGCGGCCCCACTCCTCCTGGCAAAAACGTGCTCCAGCTTAGCGCTCATTGGCGTGTCGTGGTTGAGCCCCGTCAGGTTTTGCACGCGCAAAAAAAAGCCGATTCGCGGTGTGCGCGAATCGGCCTTGTGGGGTACAGCCGGGTGTCAGGACAGCAGCGAGTAAATCAGCGCGGTAATCGCCACCAGGCCGACGGCCGTGACGAATACGTTGGACGCCTGCCCACGGTACTTGGCCATGGCCGGCACCTTGCGGATCGCATACATCGGCATCAGGAACAGGATCGACGCAATGATCGGCCCCCCCAGGGTCTCGATCATGCCGAGGATGCTGGGGTTGAGCGTGGCCACCATCCAGCACACCACCAGCATGAAGGCGGCGGTCATGCGGTCCAGGGTCTTGGCTGCAGGGCGGCGGCCGCTCTTGACCACCAGGCCTTTCAAGCCTTCGCTGGCACCGATGTAGTGGCCCAGGAACGACTTGGCAATCGCCACGAACGCAATCAACGGCGCCGCGAAGGCGATGGTCGGGTTGTCGAAGTGGTTGGCCAGGTACGACAGGATCGACAGGTTTTGCGCCTTCGCTTCAGCCAGCTGTGCCGGCGACAGGGTCAGCACGCAGCTGAACACGAAGAACAGCACCATCACCACCATCAACAGGTGCGCACGGGACAGGATCTGCGAGCTGCGCTCATCGGCATGGGCGCCGTACTGGCGCTTCTGGTCCACCGCAAAGGCCGAGATGATCGGCGAGTGGTTGAACGAGAACACCATCACCGGAATCGCCAGCCACAGGGTATTGAGCAAAGCCGACGGTGCCGGGACCACGCTTGCCGTGCTGAGAATGCCGCCGGTCCAATGGGGGATCAGGTACACCGCCAGGAACAGCAAGGCGACGATAAACGGATACACCATCAGGCTCATGGCCTTGACGATCACCTGCTCACCGCAGCGAACCACTGCCAGCAGGCCGAGGATCAGCACGAATGCCAGGATCGCCCGGGGCGGCGGCATGATATGCAACTGGTGCTCCATGAAACTGCTGACGGTGTTGGTCAACGCCACGCTGTAGATCAGCAGGATCGGGAAAATTGCGAAGAAGTACAGCAAGGTGATCAGGGCACCGGCCTTGACGCCGAAGTGCTCTTCGACCACATCGGTAATGTCGGAGCCTTCGCGGCCGGACAAGACGAAACGGGTCAGGCCACGGTGGGCAAAGAACGTCATCGGGAAGGCCAGCAGCGCCAGGATCACCAGCGGCCAGAAGCCCCCCAGGCCCGCGTTGATCGGCAAGAACAAGGTGCCGGCGCCAATGGCGGTGCCGAACAGACCGAGCATCCAAGTGGTGTCCTGGTGGCTCCAGTTTGTGAGGGTTGCAGGTGTCGTTGCATAGCGTTCGTCGACGCTATTGGCCTGATCATTCATCCGGTCGGATCTCCGCATTTCCACAGCCGGGACGAGTCAGAAAAACCTGACAGGCAGCGCCCCAGCCATAACAGGGGCGCGATTGTCCGGGATTATCCTGAAGAAGCAAAGACTTAGCTGAGGAACGGTTATGCGACGCAGACGCGCAGGGGCGGCTACAGGCGGCGGTTTTAAAGGGCTCTGGCGTGACGCAGGATAATCCGGCCGTGCACAATTCTATTGGGGCCACATACCTGTCTTGTGAATGAGCGTCGCACGGCAGCAGCCTGGCGCACGCAATGACTGCCCGTTGACAGCCCCACGTCCATCCCAGCATGATCGGGGCATGAACCTGACTCAGCAATGCCTCACCCGTACCACCACCACGACCGCTCAAGGCGGGTCGTGCGGTTGCCGTGGGTGCTTGAACTAGCCACACACAGAATCAACCCAAGGCCCCGCCAGCAATGGACGGGGCCTTTTTATTGCTCCGTCCTCCGGCCACCACCAGGAGCACTACAATGACTGACGCCCTACTGATCATCGATATGCAAACCGGCTTGTACGATGGCCCGGACAAACCCTTCGAGCGCGAACGCGTACTGGGCACCATCAACCACCTGATCCAAGCCGCCCGCAATGCCGGCGCTCCGATCTTCGTGGCCCGCCACACCGGCCCTGCGGGTTCCCCCATCGAAGCGGGCAGCCCGCCTTGGCAGGTATGGCCCGCGCTGGATGTCGATGAAGCGCGCGACCACCTGTTCAATAAAACCCGCCCCAGTTGCTTCCTGGGCACGGACCTGGCGCAGCAACTGCACGCTGCACAGGTCAATCAACTGGTGATCGTGGGGATGAAAACCCAGTTCTGTATCGACACCACCTGCCGGGTGGCGGCAGAACTGGGGTTCTCGGTGCTACTGCCCGAAGACGGACATACCTGCATGGACACCCCGACACTGTCGGCCCAGGAAATCATCGAGCATCACAATGCAACGTTGGCGGGGGCATTTGTAAAACGGGTGAGAGCGACCGAGATAGCGTTCTGACAATACAAACCCTGTAGGAGCGAGCTTGCTTGCGACAATCGTAAACGCTATCACGCGAAACCTGACGGCCCCTCCCACCAGGTTTTTCGCGAACAAGCTCGCGCCTACAGTAATTTTTCCATCCAGACAAAACGCGCCGTCCTGCAAATCCCGCATACTCATGCCCTCAAACCCTTCAGGAAGAGCCTTCCGATGACCACCACTGTTCTGGTTCTGGTTGAAACCATCAACGAATACCTGCAAATCATCGAGAGCAACGACTTTCATGTGATCCTGGCACCGACGCCCGCCGAACGCGCCCAGGCCATCAAGACCCACGGCGGGCAGATCAAGGCCGTGCTGACCCGTGGCCCGCTGGGGCTGTATGCCGAGGAAATCGCCGCGCTGCCGTTGCTGGAGATCATTTGCGTGATCGGCGCCGGCTACGAACACGTGGACCTGCAGGCGGCGAGCAACCGCGGGATTGTGGTCACCAACGGTGCCGGGGTGAATGCACCGTCGGTGGCCGACCACGCCATGGCCTTGTTGCTGTCGCTGGTGCGCGGCATTCCGCAGACGGACGCGGCGGTGCGGCGCAGTGAATGGCCCAAGGTGATGCGCCCGTCCCTGGGCGGCAAGCAACTGGGCATTCTAGGGCTCGGTGCCGTGGGCCTGGAGATCGCCAAGCGCGCCGCCCTGGGGTTCGATATGCAGGTGAGTTACCACAACCGCCAGCCGCGCGATGACGTGGACTACACCTACTGCGCCAGCGCGGTGGAACTGGCGCGCACCTCGGACTTCCTGATCCTGGCCACACCCGGTGGCGCCGGAACTCGCCATCTGATCGATCGCATCGCCCTGGATGCGCTGGGCCCCAACGGCTACCTGGTCAATGTCGGGCGTGGCAGTGTGGTGGTGACCGCCGATCTGATTACCGCCCTTGAACAGCGCCGTATCGGCGGCGCGGCACTGGACGTCTTCGACGATGAACCCAAGGTCCCGGATGCCCTCAAGCGCCTGGGCAATACCGTGCTGACCTCCCACGTGGCCGGCCTGTCGCCGGAAGCGGCCCACGACACCGTGCAGCGGGTGGCTGACAACCTGGTGGAATTCTTCGCCGGCCGACCGGTACTGACGCCAGTGACCTTGCCGCCGCCCAATAAATGACCGATCAGGCACGCTGATCATCATCCAACACGCTAACCTATTAAGCCGCCCCGACCTTGTCGTTGGGCGGCTGTGCGCATTAGATTAGGAAATAGTCCAAGGCCTTTAGAATAAGCAGAAGGGATAAGCATGGCGCTGAACGACCAATCGACCCAGATTCGCCCAGGCGAAGAACTTGATGCCAGCCTGATCGATCCCTACCTCAAGGCCCACATCCCTGGCCTGAGCGGCACGCCCACCATCAGTCAGTTCCCCGGCGGTGCGTCCAACCTGACCTATCTGCTGGAATACCCTGGCCAGGAATTCGTCCTGCGTCGCCCGCCCTTCGGGCACAAGGCCAAGTCCGCCCACGACATGGGCCGTGAATACCGCATTCTCAACCAGCTCAAGGATGGCTTCCCGTATTGCCCCAAGGCCTACGTGCATTGCACCGACGAGTCGGTGATCGGCGCCGAGTTCTACGTGATGGAGCGTGTCAACGGCATCATCCTGCGCTCTGACCTGCCGGCCGAGCTGGGCCTGGACGCGACCAAGACCGAAGCCTTGTGCAAAAGCTTTATCGACAAGTTCGTCGAGCTGCACCAGGTGGACTACGCCGCTTGTGGCCTGGCCGACCTGGGCAAGCCCGAAGGCTATGTGGCGCGGCAGATTCGTGGCTGGAGCGACCGCTATGAAAAAGCCCTGACCCCCGACGCTCCGCGCTGGGAGGCCGTGCGCGCCTGGCTTAACGACAAGATGCCGGCCGACCACCCGACCTCCAGCATCGTGCACAACGACTACCGCTTCGATAACGTGATCCTCGACCCGCACAACCCGATGCAGATCATCGGCGTGCTGGATTGGGAACTGACTACCCTGGGCGACCCGCTGATGGACCTGGGCAACACCCTCGCCTACTGGATCGAAGCCGCCGACCCGGCGCCCGTGCAACGGATGCGCCGCCAGCCGAGTAACGCCCCCGGCATGCTCACCCGTCGCCAGTTTGTCGACTACTACGCCGAGCGCTCGGGCCTTGAGATCGACAACTTCGACTTCTACTACACCTACGGCCTGTTCCGCCTCGCCGGCATCGTGCAGCAGATCTACTACCGCTTTTTCCATGGCCAGACCCAGGACAAACGCTTTGCGCAATTCATCCAAATGAACACGCTGCTGGAGCAGATGAGCCTGAATGTCATCGGCAAATCCACGCTCTGATCGCCTATAACAAGGAGTCCCCATGTCCAAGACCCACCTGTTCGACCTCGATGGCAAGATTGCTTTTGTGTCCGGCGCCAGCCGTGGCATCGGTGAAGCCATCGCCAAGTTGTTGGCCCAGCAAGGCGCCCATGTGATTGTGTCCAGCCGCAAGCTCGAAGGCTGCCAGCACGTGGCGGACGCGATCATCGCCGACGGCGGCAAGGCCACCGCAGTCGCCTGCCACATTGGCGAAATGGAGCAGATCACCCAGGTGTTCGCCGGCATCCGCGAGCAGTTCGGGCGCCTGGACATCCTGGTCAACAACGCCGCGACCAACCCGCAGTTCTGCAACGTACTGGACACCGACCTCGGGGCCTTCCAGAAGACCGTTGACGTGAACATTCGCGGCTACTTCTTCATGTCGGTGGAAGCCGGCAAGCTGATGCGCGAGAACGGCGGCGGCAGCATCATCAACGTGGCCTCGATCAACGGCATTTCGCCGGGCGTGTTCCAGGGCATCTACTCGGTAACCAAGGCCGCCGTGATCAACATGACCAAGGTGTTCGCCAAGGAATGCGCCGAATTCGGCATTCGCTGCAACGCCCTGCTACCGGGCCTGACCGATACCAAGTTCGCCTCGGCGCTGGTGAAGAACGACGCCATCCTGAAAATGGCCCTGGCGCAGATCCCGCTCAAGCGCGTGGCCGACCCAAGCGAGATGGCCGGCGCCGTGCTGTACCTGGCCAGCGATGCGTCGAGCTACACCACCGGCGTGTCGTTGAATGTGGATGGTGGTTTCCTGTCCTGAGTGAGCCAGTGTTTCTACAGATCGATTTACGCGTAACCTTGGCGCAGATCGATCTGTCTCAGGATGAAACATGGAACTCCACATCGTCATCAACGGGCGTAAGGACCTGGCTGCCCAGCTTTATCAGCAGCTGCATGAAGCCATCGCCAGCGGGCGTCTCTCGGCAGGCGCGCAACTGCCACCCAGCCGCCTGCTGGCCGAGCAATTAGGCGTATCGCGCAAGACCGTGTCCGACGCCTACGCCACCTTGACCTATGAAGGCCTGCTGGTGGGCAAGATTGGCCGTGGCACCTTCGTCAACGCGTGGGCGCCACGGCCCAATCGCGTGCAGACCGCCACCGACCTGGCCTGCGCCGCCAACCTGGCGAAGTGGCAGTCGCTGCCTTCGCCCATGCACCACCCCACACGCGACAGCACGTTGCGCTACGAATTTATCGGCGGCGCCACCAGCCGTAACCAGTTTCCCCAGGATGAATGGCGGCGCTGCACCCAGGACGCGCTGCGGCGCATCGCCCAAAACAGTGGGTTCTACAGCCAGCCCGAAGGGTTGCCGGAATTGCGCAGTGCCATCGCCGGGCATATCGCGTTTTCCCGTGGGGTCAAATGCCACGACAGCGACATTGTGGTCACCAACGGCGCGCAGCAGGCCTTGGACCTCATCGGCCGCGTGGTGCTGGAACCGGGCAGCATCGTCGCCATGGAAGACCCCGGCTACAGCCCCGCGCGCCAATTGTTCATGGCGATGGGGGCCTGGGTCATTGGTGTTCCCGTCGATGAACAAGGCATTCAGGTCGACCAGATCCCCGATGGCACGCGACTGATCTACGTCACGCCGTCGCACCAATTCCCACTCGGCATGCCCATGAGCCTGGCACGTCGCGAAGCCTTGCTGGCACGCGCATTCGAGCTGGGGGCGATCATCATCGAGGACGACTACGACAGCGAGTTCCGCTACGAAGGCCGCCCCACCGATTCCCTGCAGAGCCTGGACACGCGTGGCGTGGTCACCTACGTCGGCACCTTCTCCAAAACCCTGCTGCCCGAGCTGCGCCTGGGTTATGCGGTGCTGCCCCCGGCGATCTACGGTGCGGTGCTCAAGGCCAAGCAATTGACCGACCAGCACAGCTCCACATTGCCGCAATGGGCGCTGGCCAAGTTCATCAGCGAAGGCTATTTGCTCAAGCATATTCGCCGCTGCCACACCGTATATGCCGGGCGCCGCGAGCGCATCTTGCAGCGCCTGGCGGGCGACCTTGCGCCGTGGTTCGAAGCGGTGCCCACCGTGGCCGGCTTTCATATGGCGGCGTTGTGCAAGGTGCCGGTGGATATCCCCTTGCTGATGGCATTGGCGCGCCAGGTCGAAGTGGGCCTCTATCCGCTGAATGTGTTCTTCCATGACACACCGATTCGCCAGGGCTTGATCATTGGTTTCGGCGCCATCGAAATCCTCGACATCGACCCGGCGCTGGATAAGGTGCGCGATATCCTCCAGCAGATTGGCTAAGGGGTTTTCCACCGGATTGGTCATTGGTCGCACGAAAATCCCGGCGTACGGTGGGCAGGTCTCGAACTTCTCGGAAACGTCGCCATGAAACGCCTGCTCGCCACCACCCTGATGCTCGCCTCGCTCAGCGCCTTTGCCCACGAGCCCGTGTACAACCAGGAATCGATCAAGGTCCTGCAAGAACACGCGCTGACCAATGTGCCCGGCAAGAAAACCCTCATGCTCACCGTGGACTACGCCCCCGGCCAAGCCACCGTGCCCCATAGCCACACGGGCACGGCCGTGGCCTACGTGCTCGAAGGCGCGATCACTTCGCGGGTCAATGATGAGAAAGCGAAAACCTACAAGGTCGGCGAATCGTTCTACGAACCCGCTGGTTCGCGACACTTTGAATCCAGCAATGCCAGCCAGACCCAGCCGGCCAAGTTGCTGGTGGTGATAGTGCTGGACGACAAGGCCGAAGTGCTGACCCCTCTTCCAAAATAATCAGCCGCCCCCCCAATCAGAAGTATGGGTGGGGGTGCTAAATGTGGGAGGGGGCTTGCCCCCGATAGCAGTGGGTCAGTTAACAAATAAGTGACTGACACTCCCTCATCGGGGGCAAGCCCCCTCCCACATTTTTTACCGAGTACACCAGGCACAACTCTGGTCGGTTCCAAGGCAGCCAAAGCCAGAGCAAAAGCAGACTCAGATCGACCTGATGTATGCAGATCCAAATGTGGGAGGGGCGGTGCGACGATTCGACTTGCCCCCGATGGCGCTGGGTCAGTTAACAAATAAGTGACTGACACTCCCTCATCGGGGGCAAGCCCCTCCCACATTTTTTAACTGCGGTTTGTCTGTGGCTCACGGGCGTTTGAACTGGCGGCGCAATTCTTCGATCTTTGGGCGGCACGCACACCCATCAAGGTGATCGTTGATCATCCCCATCGCCTGCATCAGCGCATACATCGTGGTCGGGCCCACAAACGTCCAGCCGCGTTTCTTCAAGGCCTTGGATAAGCGCACCGAGGCGGGTGAAGTCGGATTGCCGGTCCAGTAGGCCAGGTCCACCACTGCCGGACGCTCTTCAGGGCCAGGTTCGAACGCCCACAACCACTGCGCCAGCGAGCCGGTCTCGTCCACCAGCTCACACGCCCGGCGTGCATTGTTGATCGTGGAAACGATCTTCGCCCGATTACGCACGATGCCCGGATCTTGCATCAAGCGCTCGATATCCGCCGCGCCGTACTGCGCCACCCGGCGAAAATCAAAGCCCTCGAACGCCACCCGAAACTGCTCACGCTTGCGCAGGATGGTGATCCACGCCATGCCCGCCTGAAAGCCTTCCAGGCAAATCTTCTCGTACAGCTGAACATCATCCGCCACCGGCACGCCCCACTCGCGGTCGTGGTACCGAGGGTATTCCGGCGCCGCCGTGCGCCAGGTGCAGTAGACCTGTCCGGTCTCATCGGTGCTCAGTCCTGGTGTATCCATCCATCACCTCACATGCCAGGTCGCGGATGATAAGCGAAAAAATTTCCACGCGGCCAACCGCTCAAGCGCCGCCCTCCACGACCAACTGGTCAGACCGGAACCTGTCAACCGACGAAGAATGACTTGTTATTTCAAAAATACCTGGCCTAGACTGGCGACGCACTGGACTTACCGGTATGACCACAACAATTAAGCCCTGGAACCACCGGGGCACCGAATAGAGATCACTCCCATGCTCAGATGGTGCTCGCGTTCGATTTTCCTGCAAGTCGTGATTGGCCTGATGCTCGGCATCGCCTGCGGCCTTGCCCTTCCCGAATTCTCCTCGCAACTCAAACCCCTGGGTGACGGCTTTATCAAGCTGATCAAGATGCTGATCGGCCTGATCGTGTTCTGCGTGGTGGTCAGCGGTATCTCCGGCGCCGGTGACTTGAAGAAAGTCGGGCGCATCGGCCTCAAGTCGGTGATCTACTTTGAAGTGCTGACCACGGTTGCCCTGGTGATCGGCCTGGTCATGGCCTTCAGCACCGGCATCGGCACCGGAGCCAATATCCACCTGGAACAGCTCTCCTCCGCGGGCCTGCATGAACTGGCCGACAAGGGCCAGCACATCAAGGGCACCAGCCAGTTCCTGATGGACCTGATCCCCAACTCGGTGATTGGCGCCTTTGCCGATAACAATGTGCTGCAAGTGCTGCTGTTTTCGGTGTTGTTCGGCAGCGCGTTGAACCTGGTGGGCGAAGCGGCTTCCGGTATCACTCGGCTGATCAATGAACTGAGCCACGTGATTTTCCGCATCATGGGCATGATCGTGCGCCTGGCGCCGATCGGCGTGTTTGGCGCGATCGCCTTCACCACCAGCACCTACGGGCTGGACTCCCTGCAACACCTGGGCAGCCTGGTGGGCCTGTTCTACCTGACCTGCTTTGCGTTTGTCGCGCTGATCCTCGGCCTGGTGATGCGCCTGTCGGGCCTGCGCATGTTGCCGTTGCTCAAGTACCTGCGTGAAGAGCTGCTGATCGTGATGGGCACCGCCTCCTCCGATGCGGTGCTGCCGCAGGTCATGCGCAAACTCGAACACCTGGGCATTGGCAGCTCCACCGTGGGCCTGGTGATTCCGACCGGGTATTCGTTCAACCTCGACGGTTTCTCGATCTACCTGACCCTGGCCATCGTGTTTATCGCCAACGCCACCGGCACGCCACTGTCGATGACCGACCTGCTGACGATCTTGCTGGTGTCGCTGATCACCTCCAAGGGCGCCCATGGGATTCCCGGCTCGGCGCTGGTAATTCTGGCGGCCACCCTTACAGCCATCCCGGCGATTCCGGTGGTCGGCCTGGTGCTGGTATTGGCGGTGGATTGGTTCATGGGCATCGGCCGTGCGTTAACCAACCTGATCGGCAACTGCGTCGCCACCGTGGCCATCGCCCGCTGGGAAAAAGACATCGACATCCAGCGCGCCAACAAAGTGCTGGACGGCCAGCAGGGTTATGCCTTCCAGGCTAAAAAGCCGGTAGTGCCAGCGCATCAGGAATTCTAGAACGCTAACGCCTTCCACTGTAGGAGCGAGCTTGCTCGCGAAGATCGTCAACGATAACGCGGGCATTCTGGATGCACGCGGTGACTTGAAGTTTTTCGCGAGCAAGCTCGCTCCTACAGTGCAGGGATTATTCATTTTTAAGGAGCGCACGACGTGATCAGCACCTCAACCGTCGTCAATTCAGTCGTAGAAAAACTCCGCGCCGCCTTGGCGCGGGGTCAGTGGCGCCGGGGCGAAATGTTGCCCGGTCAGCGTGAACTGGCCGAACAGATGGGCATCAGCCGCCCCAGCCTGCGCGAGGCCGTGATTGTGCTGGAAACCCTCGGCCTGGTGCGTTCCATGCCCGGCAAAGGCGTGGTCGTGCTGGAAACCAGCATCAGCGAACCGCAATCGAGCGACGCTGTGGCCGACGCCAGCCTGGAAGACATCCTGCAACTGCGCTACACCCTCGAACCTTTCATCGTCGGCCTGGTGGCCCAGTCCATCAGCAGCAAGGAAGTCGGCCAACTGCGCCTGACCCTGATGGACATGCGCGAAGCCCTCGACGCCGGGGATGCCGAAGCCGGCATGAACGCCTACCTCGATTTTCACGAAGAACTGTTTGCGCTCACCTCCAACCCGATCTTCCAGAACGTGGTGCAACAAACCAGCAACGCCCTCAAGCAAAGCGCCCAGGTGCTGCGCAATTCCCCCGAGCACCTGGCCGAACGCCTTCAGGAAAACGAAGCCGTAGTACGCGCCATCCGCAACAAAAACAGCGCCCTGGCCAGTGCCGAAATGCGCCGGCACATCCTCCAGGAAGGCCTGCGCATGGGCATTCGCTTGAACATCCCGGACGACCATCTGGGCAGTTGATTTTTTTGGAGACCGGCCATGACCGCCCACGCCTTGCAACGTGCCCCCCTTGTCACTGCCCTGCCCAGCATGCGCCTGGTGGGCGCTAAAAAAACCTCGGTGGATGACATCTACCCACGGCTGTTCGACGCCATCCTCGAACAACGCATCGCCCCCTCCAGCCGCTTTACCGAAGAGGGCCTGGGTGAAACCTTTGGCGTCAGCCGCAGTGTGATTCGTCGCGTGCTGGCCAAGCTTTCCCATCAACAAGTGATCATCCTGCGCCCCAACCAACGCGCCCAGGTGGCGGCGCCGGACGCGCAGCAAACACGGCAGATCCTGGAAGCGCGGCGACTGACCGAAATCACCGTGGTGCAACTGGCCTGCGCCCAAGCCACGCCGATGCAAATCCGGCAGTTGCGCGAATTGATCGCACGCGAGCGTGACGGCATCGAACGGGACCTGCGTGGGCCGGCGATTCGCTTGTCGGGGGAGTTTCATCTGAATTTGGCGGCCATTGCCGGGAATGGGCCACTGGCGCAGTTTCTCAACAGCCTGGTACCGTTGACGTCGCTGATCATTGCCCAGTACGAAACGAAAGCCTGCACGTATTGCGCGTGGCAGGAGCATGAGGCGATTGTGGATGCGGTGGAGCAACGCGACTCAAGCACCGCAGTGGCCCTGATGACCCAGCACCTGGATCACCTGGAAGCCAAGTTGCTGAAACACCATTAATCTCCAGATAAAACGAGATCAAAATGTGGGAGGGGGCTTGCCCCCGATAGCGGTGGGCCAGTCATGAAGAGGCTGGCTGACACTCTGAAGTGCGCCCCAAAAGCTGGACAGCTGTTGGCTAGGCTACAGCGGACCGGGTC
>NZ_JBMDIS010000006.1:0-207422 GCF_057808775.1 Pseudomonas sp. FG86
AAGATCAAAAGCAAGATCAAGGGCGGCTCGCTTCGCATCGTGGTTAGCGTTGGTTACTACACAGTTGTGTAGATACCCATGGCTATCGGGGGCAAGCCCCCTCCCGCAGTTGGCCGCTGGCAACCGTCAGAATGGTGATTGGCGGGGAAGGCGCTGGGACAACTCATCGAGCAGCTTCTGCTCGCGCTTGTCTTCAATGGCCCGCGCTTCATCGATATAGCGCTGCACCAGCTTGCGCAACCCTTCTACCCGGGCATAGGCCGCTTGCCAGCTCTCGCGGGCCTTGTCGAGGTTGTTCTGGTGCCAGGCCAGGCTCTGGCGCTGCTGGCCGACGGCGGTTTCAAGCTGGTTGAGAAAGCCCTGGTAGCCCATCAGCCACTGCCCGGACACGCCCTTGGTGCCGCGCTCGATCCACTGCTGCTGGTACTCGCCGCGAAAACGCTCCAGGTCGCCCAGTTTGCTTTCCGCCAGGCGCACCTGGCCCTGGAAGTAACCCAGGCGCTGCACGGCGGTTTTTTCGGCTTTTTCAGCCATCTCCACCACCGGGGCCAGACGTGACGAGCGACTACTGGCCATGGCTTAGCCGCCTGGCGCAGGGGCGAAGATGGATTGCAGGTGCGCTTCGCTTTCGCCCATGCTGATGTTGTCGTTGAGGCCCTGGCGCAGGTAGGTCACCAACTGCGGCTGCAGGGCGATCGCCAGGTCGGTCTCACGATCGCCGCCGGCCACGTAGGCGCCGACGCTGATCAAATCACGGCTCTGTTGATAGCGCGACCACAGTTGCTTGAACTGCTGGGCGCGCGCCATATGCTCCGGCGTGACCACCGACGGCATCACCCGGCTGATCGACGCTTCGATATCGATGGCCGGGTAGTGCCCCTCTTCCGCCAGGCGCCGCGACAGCACGATGTGGCCGTCAAGCACGCCCCGCGCCGAGTCGGCAATCGGGTCCTGCTGGTCATCGCCTTCGGACAATACGGTGTAGAACGCGGTGATCGAGCCCCCGCCCGCTTCGGCGTTACCGGCGCGCTCCACCAGCTTGGGCAGCTTGGCGAACACCGACGGCGGATACCCCTTGGTGGCCGGCGGCTCGCCGATGGCCAGGGCGATTTCCCGCTGGGCCTGGGCGAAACGTGTCAGCGAATCCATCAGCAACAGGACATTCTTGCCTTTGTCGCGAAAATACTCGGCGATGCGCGTGCAGTACATGGCGGCGCGCAAACGCATCAGCGGCGCATCGTCCGCAGGCGAGGCGACCACCACTGAGCGCTTGAGGCCCTCTTCACCGAGGCTGTGCTCGATGAACTCCTTCACTTCCCGGCCCCGCTCGCCGATCAACCCCACCACGATGATGTCGGCCTCGGTAAAGCGGGTCATCATGCCGAGTAACACCGATTTACCCACGCCGGTACCGGCGAACAGACCCAGGCGCTGGCCGCGACCGACCGTCAATAAACCGTTGATGCTGCGAATGCCCACGTCAAGCGGCTGGCTGATGGGGTTGCGGTTGAGCGGGTTGATGGTGGGGCCGTCCATCGGCACCCAGTCCTCGGCTTTCATGCCGCCCTTGCCGTCCAACGCGCGACCGGCACCGTCGAGCACGCGGCCAAGCATGCTCATGCCCATGGGCAGGCGACCGGTATCAGCCAGCGGCACCACGCGGGCGCCGGGGGCAATGCCGGCCAGGCTGCCGACGGGCATGAGGAAAATCTTGTTGCCGGAGAAGCCCATCACTTCAGCTTCGACCTGCACCGGGTGGTAGCTGTCGTCGTTGATCACCACGCACCGGCTGCCCATGGCGGCCCGCAGGCCCTCGGCTTCGAGGGTCAGGCCGACCATGCGCAACAGGCGCCCTTCAAGGATCGGTTGGCCGGGCAACTCGGTGGCCTCGGCATAACCGCCGAGGCGCTTGGCGAAGCTGGTGCGATCAAGGCGCATCGGAGGCGTCCAGCTCAACACTCAGGTCAGGCTCGGCCGGGTGCAGGGCTTGTTCGTGGAGTTGATCGAAGAGCTTGGCCATGATCTGGCTGATGCGGGTTTCCACCGTGGCATCGATGCGGCTGTGCTCGGTCTCGACGCGGCAACCACCGGGCAGCAACGCCGCATCTTCGACGATGCGCCAGGTTTCTTCGTGGCGCTCGCGCAGGGCTTTGACCTGCTCGAAATCCTGCGGGTTGATGTACAGCCGCACATTGCCGACACCCAGGGGCAGCAGCTTGAGGGCTTCGCGCATCACACCCTCGATCTGGCTGGAGTCCAGCGCCAGTTCGCGCTGGATCACCTGGCGGGCGATGTGCTGCACCAGGCCGACCATGGCTTTTTCGATCTGCGAATCCTGCTCGGCGATGGGGTCGAACAGGCTGCCCATCAGGCGTTCCAAGCTGGTCAACTTGACGCTCAACGCGGCCTCGGCTTCCTGGCGCACCTTGAGGGTGGTGCTGCGAAAGCCGTCTTTTTCGCCGGCGGCAAAGCCTTCGTTATAGGCTTCCTGGCGGATGCTTTCCAACTCTTCCAGGGTCAGCGGCTGGACTTCCTCCAGCGGCACTTCTTCCATTTCCGCCGGCAATTCCTCGACCGGTTCAGGCTCGGGTTCCGGCACGTGCGGGTCGAAGCTGGGCAACGACCAGATGTCGAACCCGCCCACGTCCCGCGCGCGAATCAGATCGCTGGGCGTCTCATCTTTGCTCGACATGTGGGGCGCCTTAGATCATTTCTTCGCCGCCCTTCCCGCCGAGAACAATTTCTCCGGCTTCGGCCATACGGCGGGCAATCGTGAGGATTTCCTTCTGGGCGGTTTCCACGTCGCTGACGCGCACCGGGCCCTTGGCTTCCAGGTCGTCGCGCAACAGTTCGGAGGCACGCTTGGACATGTTCTTGAAAATCTTCTCCTTGACCCCTTCGTCCGAGCCCTTGAGGGCCAGCACCAGCACGTCGGAGGAGACTTCACGCAGCAACGCCTGGATGCCACGGTCGTCGACATCGGAGAGGTTGTTGAACACGAACATGAGGTCTTCGATCTGGCCGGACAGGGTGTCGTCGATCTCGCGGATCGAGTCCATCAACTGGCCTTCGACCGAGCTGTCGAGGAAGTTCATGATGTCGGCCGCGCGCTTGATACCACCCAGGGTGGTGCGCGAGGCATTGGAGTTGCCCGAGAACTGCTTCTCGAGAATCGTGTTGAGTTCTTTCAGCGCCGCGGGTTGCACGGTGTTCAACGACGACACGCGCAGGATGATGTCCAGCCGGACCTTGTGGTCGAAATGGCCGAGCACTTCACCGGCCTGGTCCGGGTCGAGGTACGCCACCACGATCGCCTGGATCTGCGGGTGCTCGTAGCGGATCACATCAGCCACGGCGCGCGGTTCCATCCATTTGAGGCTGTCGAGGCCGCTGGTGTTGCCGCCCAGCAGGATGCGATCGATCAGGCCGTTGGCCTTGTCTTCGCCCAGGGCCGAGGTGAGCATCTTGCGGATGTAGCTGTCGGAACCGACGCCCAGGCTGGTCTGGTCGCCGACGATCTCGACAAACTCGCTCATCACCTGTTCGACTTGCTCACGGTGCACATTGCGCATCTGCGCCATGGCCACGCCCACGCGCTGAACCTCTTTGGGCCCCATGTGACGCAGCACTTGGGCGGCGTCGGTTTCACCCAGGGACAGCAGCAGGACTGCGGCTTTATCGACCTTGGTGAGCTTGGCAACGGCGGCTCGATTATCACTCATCTGCGTTAATCCACTCTTTCACGACCTGGGCCACACGGCCCGGGTCTTCTGCCACCAGACTCTTGATTGCGTTCAACTGAGCGTCATAGCCTTCGCTCGGGCTAGGCAACAGGATGCTTTGCGGGCCGCCGAGGCTGACACGGTCGTTGGCCAGTTCACCATCCAGCCCGCCCATGCCACCCAACTCGACGTCGCTGCCACCGAAGGCGGCCAGTTGTTTCTTGCCATGGCCGGTGATGTTGTTGAGCACCGGACGCAGCACACCGAACACCAGCACCAGGATGAACAGCACACCCAACACTTGCTTGACGATGTCCCAGAACCACGGCTGGGTGTAGAACGCCGGGTCGGCGATGACTTCGCCGCGCTCGGCAGAGAACGGCATGTTGATCACGCTGACGCTGTCACCCCGGCTGGCGTCGAAACCGACAGCGTCCTGCACCAGGCGAGTGAAGCGCGCCAATTCGTCGGCGCTCCACGGCGCGCGAGTCACAGCACCGTCAGCGGCGTTGACCTTGACCTGGTCATCCACGACCACCGACACCGACAGGCGATTGATCCGACCCTGCTGTTGCTTGGTGTGGCTGATGGAGCGGTCGAGTTCGAAGTTCTTGGTGGACTGGTTACGCTTGTCCGCCGGGTAAGGCGCGAGCATTGGCTGGCCGGTGGCCGGGTCCATGATCTGTTGGCCATTGGCGTCCAGCAGTGGCTGGCCTGGAGCGATGGCGCCCGCGGTCGCCGCAGCGCCGCCCGTGGTTTGCGGCGCCGAGGCCGGCGACGGCGGTTGGTTGCTCAGGGCCCCCGGTACACCTTGCGGGCCATTGCTGGCGGTGCGTTGTTCGCTGGTGGACTGCTCGCTGCGCAGCGCCGGCTGGTCCGGGTTGAACTGCTCAGAGGTCGACTCAACGGCACTGAAGTCCACATCGGCCGACACTTCAGCCTTGTAGCGGTCGTTGCCCAGCACCGGCTGCAGAATATTGTGCACGCGCTGGGTGAGCATGCTCTCCATGCGGCGGCTGTAGTCAAACTGCTTGCCGGCCTGGGTCAGCGCGGAGTTTTCCGCCATGTCGGACAGCAGGTTGCCCTTCTGGTCCACCACGGTGATCTGCGACTTGCTCAATTCGGGAACGCTGGTGGCCACCAGGTTGATGATCGCCAGCACCTGGCCAGGCTCCAGGGAGCGGCCGGAGAACAGCTCGACCAACACCGAGGCACTGGGCTTGCGTTCGTCACGCACGAACACCGAGCTCTTCGGGATCGCCAGGTGCACGCGGGCACCCTTGACGTTATTCAGGCTGGAGATGGTACGCGCCAGCTCGCCTTCCAGGCCACGACGGTAGCGGGTGGCCTCCATGAACTGGCTGGTCCCCAACCCCTGGTCCTTGTCGAGGATTTCAAAACCGATATTGCTGTCGGACGGGGTCACGCCGGCGGCGGCCAGCTTCATGCGCGCACGGGCCACGTCATCGGACTTGACCAGCAAGGCGCCGGAGTTGGGCTCGACGGTGTAGGCGATGTCGGCGGCGGCCAGGGTTTCCATGATCTGCTTGGAATCCATGCCGGCCAGGCTGCCATACAGCGGACGGTAATCAGGTTGCTGCGACCACAACACCACGGCAAAACCAATCGCCACGCTGGCTGCCAGGCCGACCATCAGGCCCACCTGACGCAACATGGTCATTTCGGAGAGGTTTTCCAGGAACGACAGGCCAAACAGCGGCGGTTTGCCGTCTGCCTTGGCGGGTACGTTGTCCACGACTGCTTCTGCCATGACTTAAATCTCGTCCTTAAACCGGCATCTGCATGATGTCTTGATAGGCTTGCACCAGCTTGTTACGGACCTGGGTCAACGCCTGGAACGAAACGCTGGCCTTTTGCGAGGCGACCATCACATCGGTGAGGTCCACGCCGCTCTTGCCGATCTCGAACGCGGTGGCCAACTGGTTGGAGGCTTGCTGGGTATCGCTGACTTTATTGATTGCCTTGCCGAGCATATCGGCGAAACTGCTTTGGCCCAATTCCGGCGCTGGCGCGACGGATTTCGGCTGAGCCATGGCATCCATTTGCATGGAGCGCATATCCAACATCAACCGATTGAACTCAATACCCTGGCTCATGACCTTCTCTCCGACAACCCGCAATTTTTTGACACTACGCAGCGATTACTGGGGAGGTAGCAACAAGGGTGCCAGCTCTGTAGCAACTCGTAAGAAAAGGCGACAAACCTTGTCAGTCTCGTTACGGATCAGGTGGCAAAAAGATACGCTTCCACGTCCATACCAGCATCGCGCATCTGCGCCAGCTTGTAGCGCAGGGTGCGCGGGCTGATGCCCAGGCGTTCGGCAGCCTCCTTGCGACGGCCGCGCTCGGCACGCAGGGTGTCGATGATCATCTGGAATTCGCGGCGCCGCAGGTCGTCACCCAGCGCACCGGCAGACTCGGCTTCGGCGACGACCGGAGCGGGCGCCAGGCTCGGCAGCGGCGCGGCGCCACTGCCCATGGCCAGGCAGAAATCCTGAGGCTGGATCAAGCCGCCCTGCTGCAAAATCAGCGCGCGCTGGATTGCGTTGTCCAATTCCCGCACGTTGCCGGGCCATGGGTAGCTGATCAAGCAGGCCTGGGCATCGGCCGACAGCCGCGCCTGGGCGTGCTTCATTTTTTTGACGTGGTTGTTCAGCAGCCGCTCGGCCAGCGGGAGGATGTCTGCCGGGCGTTCGCGCAACGGGCGCCAGGCCAGGGGGAACACCGAAAGCCGATAGAACAAGTCCTCACGGAAACGCCCCGCCGCCACTTCGCCCGCGAGGTCGCGGTTGGTCGTGGCGATCACACGGATATCCAGCTGGATCGGCTTGCGTGCACCGACCCGCTCCACTTCACGCTCCTGCAACACCCGCAGCAACTTGGCTTGCAAGCCCAGGGGCATTTCGGAAATTTCGTCGAGCAGGAGGGTGCCGCCGTCGGCCTGCTCGAACTTGCCGGGCTGGGCCGCGATGGCACCGGTGAACGAGCCTTTTTCATGGCCGAACAGCGTCGCTTCGAGCATGTTGTCGGGGATCGCGGCGCAGTTGATGGCGATAAACGGTTGCTTGGCGCGGCTGGATTGCTGGTGGATATAGCGCGCCAGTACCTCCTTGCCGGTGCCGGACTCGCCGGAAATCAACACCGTGGAATCACTGCGCGCCACGCGGGCCGCCAGTTCCAGCAATTGGGCACTGGCCGGCTCGAAGGCAATCGGACCTTCGCCGTCGGTGGCCGGGATCACACCCAGGGCATGCCGGGCGACCAGTTCGATCAGCGCCTTGGGTTCGAATGGTTTGACCAGGTAGTCCGCCGCTCCTTGGCGCATGGCGTCCACCGCCCGCTCCACCGCGCCATGGGCGGTCATCAGCAACACCGGCAACTGCGGCTGACGCGCACGCAGCAGGCCGAGCAACTGGTGGCCATCCATGCCAGGCATGTTCACGTCGCTGACCACCAGGCTGAAGGACTCCTGCTCGACGGCCTCCAAGGCGTCCTCGGCAGAACCGACCGCCCGGTAGTCATGGCCCGCCAACAGCAGCGTGTCAGCCAATGCCTCACGCAGGGCGCGATCGTCTTCCACCAATAAAACCTTGATAGCCATTGCTCTTTACTCCGCGCTTGCCGCGCTGACGAACAGCGGCAAGGTCATCAATGCACAGGTGCCGCGCCCCAGGTGGGAACGCAGCTGCAATTCTCCCTGATGAGCCCGCGCTACTGCCTTGACCACGGTCAGGCCGAGGCCCGTGCCGTTGGTCTTGGTGGTGAAAAAAGGTTCACCCAGGCGCCGCAGCACCGCCGGCTCGATGCCACTGCCGCTGTCGCTGATGCACAGGCGCAGGGTTTGCTCGCGCGTATACAAGTGCACCTTGAGCCGTGCGCCGGGGCCGCTGGCCTGGGTGGCGTTTTCGATCAGGTTGAGCAAGGCGCCCACCAGGGTGTCGCGGTTGCACAGCAACTCGCCCAGGTGGCTATCACACTGCCAGCGTACATTGGCTTCCTGGATATGGGTGGCTGCCGCCGCCTGCAACGACTGCATCAACCCCGACGGCGTAATGCGGTCGGTCAGCGGCAATTCGCCACGGGCAAACACCAGCATGTCGCGCACCTGATGCTCCAGTTCATGCAAGCGTTCCTTGAGGCGCCCGGCAAAACGCTGCTGGGTGGCCGCGGGCAATTGCTCATCAGTCAAATGGCTGGCGTAGATCAACGCGGCCGACAACGGCGTACGAATCTGATGCGCCAAAGAAGCGACCATCCGCCCCAGGGACGACAACCGCTCATGCCGCGCCAACTGGTCTTGCAGGTGACGGGTTTCAGTCAGGTCGTTGAGCAGCACCAGTTGGCCGGGCTCGGCGTCCAGGGAGCGGGTGGCAATGGACAGGCGGCGCCCGTCCTTGAGGGAGATTTCATGACCGTCGTCTTCGCGCGGCGCGAAGCAGCGGGTGATCACTTCACGCCACAGCTCGCCCTCCAGCGGCAGGCCGAGCATGTCGCAGGCGGCCGGGTTGGCTTCGCGCACGCGACCCTGGTCGTCAATGACGATCACGCCGCCGGGCAACAGGTCGAGCAGGTTTTGCAGACGGTTGGCCAGGCGCTCTTTCTCGGCCAGCTCTTCCATGCGCTGGGCACTGACCACGGCCAGCTCACCCTTGAGCTCGGAGACCCGAGCCTCCAGCAGGCTGTAGGAATCAGTCAGTTGGCTGGACATCTGGTTGAACAGCGAAAACGCCTGCTCCAGGCCCTGGCGGCTCTGTTGCTCTACAGACGGGACAAGTCCCTGGAGATCAGGGACCGAAGTTAGTTGGGCGGCGTGGGGCATCATGCTCTCTCGCTTGGCTGACCGTCAGTTAAACGGAACGTTGCGAGGGCTGTAGCAATACCCGTGCCTAAAAAAAACCACCTATAAAACAGTGGCTTGAAAAACAGGCGTCAATCATCTGCCTGTTCATCACCTTCTCGACGACTCATACCGTACTTGCGCATCTTCTCCACCAGGGTGGTTCGGCGGATGCGCAGGCGCTCGGCGGCACGGGCGACGATGCCGTTGGCGTCGTCGAGGGCCTGCTGGATCAACCCTTGTTCCAGGTTGCCCAGGTAGTCCTTCAGGTCCAGGCCTTCCGGCGGCAACATGGCGGTAGCACCGAAGTCCGGGGTATGCCCGTTGATGGCGACCCGTTCTTCCAGGTCACTGCGCAGGCTGTCCACCAACTGCTCGTCTTCATCGTCGACGTAACGGAATTTTTTCGGCAGCTCGACCACGCCGATCACACCGTAGGGGTGCATGATCGCCATGCGCTCCACCAGGTTGGCCAGTTCGCGGACGTTGCCCGGCCAGCCGTGGCGGCACAGCGACATGATCGCGGCGGAGTTGAAGCGAATCGAGCCGCGCTTTTCGTGCTCCATGCGCGAGATCAGCTCGTTCATCAGCAACGGGATGTCTTCCACGCGCTCACGCAACGGGGCCATCTCGATCGGGAAGACGTTGAGGCGGTAGTACAAGTCTTCGCGGAAGCTGCCGACCTCGATCATGCTTTCGAGGTTCTTGTGGGTGGCCGCGATGATGCGCACGTCCACGCTCTGGGTCTTGTTGCTGCCAACGCGCTCGAAGGTGCGTTCTTGCAGCACGCGCAGCAGCTTGACCTGCATCGGCAGTGGCATGTCGCCGATTTCGTCAAGGAACAGGGTGCCGCCGTTGGCCAGTTCGAAACGCCCGGCACGGCTGGTGATAGCCCCGGTAAAGGCGCCCTTCTCATGGCCGAACAGTTCGCTTTCGAGCAGCTCTGCAGGAATTGCCCCGCAGTTGACCGGCACAAAGGGCCCGTCGCGGCGCTTGGAGTGATAGTGCAGGTTGCGCGCGACCACTTCCTTGCCGGTGCCGGACTCGCCGAGGATCAGCACGCTGGCGTCGGTATCAGCCACTTGCTGCATCATCTGGCGCACGTGCTGGATCGCACGGCTGGTGCCGACGAGGCTGCGGAACAGGTTGGGCTCACGGTGGCGACCGCGTTCGCGGGCCTGGTCGTACATCTCGCGATAGACCTGGGCGCGGTGCAGGGAATCGAGCAATTTGCTATAGCTGGGCGGCATTTCCAGGGTGGAAAGTACACGGCGGCGCTGGTCTTCCGGCAGGTCGACAGAAGAAATATCGCCCATTAGCAACACCGGAAGGAACTCATCCCAGGTTGACAGTGTCTTTAACAAGCCCAGAACTGCACCAGGAGCGTTTACCGTCCCGATCAGCACACAAATGACTTCACGGCTCGATGACAATGAGCTGACCACCTGCTGCCAATCGTGGCTACCGCAGGGCAGATTTTCTTCGCCAAGAAAATTCAAAATCACCGCCAGGTCGCGGCGACGGACGCTATCGTCATCAATCAGCAGAATTTTGGTTTCACGCCACATGCAATAGCAACTTCCCTAGTAAAACGCTCTGCCCCAGAGTGAGGGCAATCTAGACGCTTGTAAGACTTCTTACTTACTAGACGTCTGAAATCTGAAAACAGCACTAGTTAAGTCAAAAATGCTGGCACAGTCAAATATATGACGCGCCGTTCGGATTAACTGCGCCCGTTCAACCGAACAGATGGTAAACCTTTGACGCCTTTTTCGCTTGGTTGATCTGCGACATCTCTTCGAAAATCGCCTGGCGTTCGCCGGTCGTCACTTCTAGCAACTGCTGATAAACCGCGAGCAGGCTCTCCAGTTTCTCTCGCAACGCATCCTCGTCCACCGGCGCTTCGCTCAGCACCTCCTCGATCACACTGCGACAGCCCATATCCAGTTCGCCGATGGCGTCCCAGTTACGTTCGGCCAGCGCGTCGATCAAGGCGTCGCGGGTTTCATCAATGCGTTGCAGTGCTTGGCTCATGACGAGTTCCTCAAGGCCGATGGCCTTATTGTGCGGCACCCTGCGGTGCGGCAATGGCATCCCAGCCTTCTTTTACGGTAATCAGCAGACGAGCGACTTCGTCGATCATCTCGGCATCGTTGTGCAGGTTGGCCTGCATCAAGCGGTTGGTCATGTACACATACAGACCTTCCAGTTGCTGGACGTATTCCTTGTTGTCGCTTTTTTCCGCATCCAGGCCATCACGCAGGCCGATCAGGATGTCGGTGGCCTTACCCAGCATCAGGCCCTTCTGAGCGATATCGCCACGCGCCAGCGCCCCCTTGGCTTGCGCCATGCGGTCCAGGCCGCCTTCCATCAGCATCTGCACCAGGCGATGCGGGCTGGCTTCGGAGATCTGGGCATGGGAATTGACCTTCTGGTATTGGCGAAGGGCTCTCATGGGATTCATTTTCTACCTCGTGACAGGCAACAGCTGGAAGGATTGCAGTAACCATTATGTCGACCGGGTCGCAAAAAACTTTAACCCGGCGGCTCTACAAAGAACAAAGCCCAGGTCAACGGACCCGGGCTTTTTCAGGCGCAGTCAATCAACTGCTGCTGCTTTTTGAGTTACTGATTGCATTGAGCGTACCGAGAATACTGTTGCTCTGCTGGCGCAACTGCGCCACCAGCGTATCCATGGCGGTGTACTTGCGGGTCAAGGCGTCCTGCATGGTGGTGAGACGGTCATCCAGATCGGTCTGCTGCTTGGTCAGGTCTTTCAGGCTGTCGGCCAACGAGGTGGTACGCGTGGCCAGAATCCCGGTGCTCGGCTTGGCATACGCGTCGGTAGCGGCCGTCAGGCGCGCCAGCAAGCCAGTCTTGCCGCTGAAGATACTGTTGATGTCAGCGGCATTGGTCAGCACCGCCTTATCCCACTGCTTGCTGTCGATGCTCAGCGCGCCGGTGTCCTGATCGGTTGTGACACCGAACTGCGCCAGGGACTTCAAGGTGCCGTTGCCGGACAGTGCGTTGAACTCGTTGCGGATCGCCGACTGCAAGGTGCGCATGGTCGAGTCACCGGTGAGGGTTGCGGGGATGGAGTTGCCGGCGGCGTCCTTGGTGACCTTGGTCTCGGCATTCATCGCCTTGAGCAGGGCGTTGTAGGTGTCGACAAAGCCCTTTACCCCGGACTTCAGCGCGGTGGTGCTGGTAGTGACCGAGATGGTCATGGCGGTACGAAGCGGGTCGGTTGTATTCGGATCGTTGGCCGTGACCGTAGGCGACAGCGACAGCAACTTGATGCTTACCCCACTCACCGCATCCGTGATGCTGTTGGACTTGGACTCCGCCGCAATACCATCGA
The DNA here is from genome assembly GCF_057808775.1 of Pseudomonas sp. FG86. Taxonomy (NCBI): domain Bacteria; kingdom Pseudomonadati; phylum Pseudomonadota; class Gammaproteobacteria; order Pseudomonadales; family Pseudomonadaceae; genus Pseudomonas; species Pseudomonas sp. FG86. Next base: position 11,942 of record NZ_JBMDIS010000006.1, read on the forward strand.
TGGTGTACTTGGCGTTCTGAGGCGCGCTGACTACCGTGTAGCCAGTATCAATCCCAGAGTTGCCCGACATCGTCAGGTCCGAACCGACCCCGCTATTGGTGGAGGTCAGGATAAGACGTGAACCGGTGGAGTCGGTGAGGATGTTGGCACTCAGGCCGGCGGTGCCGAACGTGGAGTTGATCGAATCACGCACCTGTTGCAGTGTCGCGCCTGCCGGCACACTCAAATCAAAGTTCTTGCCCGACTGCGTGATTGTCAGCGTTGTCGCCGTGGTGCCGGCGTTGACGACTGTCGACTGGCCACCGGCAAACGTTTTGGTCGATAGCTTCGAAGGCATGGCCAGCTGGTTGACGATCAGCGAGAAGCTGCCGTTCGCCGCACCTTGGTTGGCCGTCATGGTGGCGACCTTTTCGTCCGAAGAGGTACCGGTCAAGCCGCTGAAGCTGTTGTCGGTGCCCATGCTGGTCAGCGCACCACGGAAGGCGTCCAGGGCAGCCTGGATCTTGCCGATCGACGACAGCTGGGTAGTTGCCTTTTGCGATTGGGTGTTGATCTGTGCCTGTTTCGGCGCTCGCTCGGCATCTACCAGGGACTTCACAATCGCCTGAGTGTCGAAACCCGACCCCACGCCAGTAATCGTTGTACCCGCCATCATCTTTCTCCTTTTACGGTGGCTGCCGTTATCTTGACGAACAACACTTCAAGCCGTAACAGCAACAAGTTTCATGCCAGCTCAAGCCTTGTCGTCAAACAACACATGACTGGCGCTGGACAGGCTTTGTGCCAGCTTCAAGGCCGTTTCCGAGGGAATCTGGCGGATCACTTCACCGGTGTCGGTGGCGATGACCTTGACCACAACCCTATGGGTGGAAGCGTCAATGGAAAAATCCAGATTGCGCTGGGCCGCTTGTACAAATTCTTTAATATCGGTGACCGCTTTTTCCAGATCGTCCTTTTGGGACTTACCGGTGGCTGGCGCGGCCGGCTCAACCTTAGTCTTATCTTTGTCAGCAACCACAGGTGCCACAGTGCCTTGAGGGGCCTGTAGCGGATAAGACAAGTTCAGTTTTACATTCATGTCCATGCCCAATCTCCTCTGATTGGAAAAGACGAAAGGGCACGTAAACGCGCCCTCCCGTCATTTACCCAGCGCTGTGATTACTGAAGCAGCTTCAGTACAGCGGATGGCAGTTGGTTAGCCTGCGACAGGATCGCGGTGGAAGCCGACTGCAGGGTTTGCTGCTTGGTCAGTTCAGCGGCTTCGGAAGCGAAGTCGACGTCCTGAACAGTACTACGGGCAGCGGTGGTGTTTTTCTGGATGTTGGTCAGGTTATCCACAGTGCTGGTCAGACGGTTCTGAACCGCACCCAGACCCGAACGGGAGCTGGAGATGGTAGCGATAGCCTGGTCGATTACGGACACTGCGTTCTGGGCCTTGGTGGCGTCAGTCACGTCAGTCTGCGAAACCGCAACCTTGGCCGAAGCGGCCGAAGTAGCGGCGCCGAAGAGACCGGTCACACCAGCACCTTCCAGGGAGTAACCCTTGGAGGAGTTCATGTTCACAGCACCGGTAGCGATGATGCCGTCAGCCAGGGCAGTAGCAGTACCGTAGGTACCGGAACCGTCTTTGGTCGCAACAGTGATGGTACCGGCAGCGGTCGAAGCGCTGAAGGCCAGGTTCTCACCGGTGTCGGATTTAACCGACAGAGTGCCTTTGGATTCATCGTAGTTAACGCTGATACCCAGTTTGGCGGAGTTCGACTTCAGTTGGTCAGCCAGGCTGGCGGTATCTTTCACACCGACGAACGTGGTGGCTTGGCCGCCAACGGTCATGGTGAACGAAGCCGGAGCAGCAGCAGCACCCGCGCCGACAACGAACTGAGCTTCAGTGCTGGCAGTAGCGCTCAGGCCACCGACGGCGCCACTCAGTTGGGCAGCGATGGTTTTAGCGGAAGCAGCGGCAGCTACGGTTACGCTGGTAGACTGACCGTTACCAGTCACAGCGATTGCGCCACCAGCAACACCAGCACCAGGGGTGATGCCCAGGCTGTTGATCTGCTGCGAACCGATGTTGTTGGCAGCAACGTTGTCCAGGCTTACGTTGATGGTTTCGTTAGCGTTGGCGCCAACCTGGATAGCTTTGGTACCGTACGAGCCGTCCAGCAGTTTCTGGCCACCGAAAGTGGTGGTTTGCGAGATACGGGTCAGTTCCGAAGTCAGAGCCTGGTATTCGTCGTTGTTCGACTTACGGTCGTCGGTGCTCAGGGAGCCAGTAGCCGAAGACAGAGCCAGGGTACGCATTTTTTGCAGAATGTCGGTCGAAGCCTGCATTGCGCCTTCAGCGGTTTGCGCGATGGAGATACCATCGTTGGCGTTCTTCACTGCTTGGCCCAGGCCGTTGATTTGGCTGGTCATACGGGTAGCAATACCCAAGCCGGCAGCATCGTCTTTAGCGCTGTTGATACGCAGGCCGGAAGACAGGCGCTGCATGGAGTTGGCCAGGGAGCCGCCTGCTTTGTTCAGGTTGCCCTGAGTAGTGATCGAAGCAATGTTGGTGTTTACTGTTAAAGCCATGACGAAATCCTCGTTGGATGGATACTGCGGCTTCCGGCCCTGGCAACCGCCGGGTGTGGCCTGAGAACCTACGTAATAGTTATCGTCGTGGTAGGCGGTTGCTTGAGCCTTTTTTTTATTTTTTTTACTGGCCTCGTGCCATCCCTTGTAATTCAAGGCTTTAGGCTGACTTCCCCCACCGGATTTTCTGGTTTTTTTGGCGCCAAATAAAAAACGCCGATGATCTTTCGATCATCGGCGTTTGCTTTTGCGGCGAACTCAGTCTACCGACGCGTCACGGACGATGCAGAATCGCCGAGCCCCACGACAGGCCCACGCCAAAACCGCTGATGGCCACACGCTTCCAGGTAGCGTCCATCACGTGCTTCTCCAGCAGCAATGGAATACTCGACGACACGGTATTGCCGGTCTCGACCATATCCTTGATGAACTTGTCCACCGGAGCATCCTCGAAACGCCGCGCCACGGCATCGACAATCGCCGCACTGCCCTGGTGAATGCAGAACGCATCGATGTCGTCGGCCTTGAGCTGCGATTCATCGAGCAGTTCATGCAGGTGTGCCGGCACCTTGAGCAATGCGAAGTTGAACACCTGGCGGCCGTTCATGAAGAACACGCCATCACTGACCTTCAGGTGCGGCGCGCCGGAACCGTCGGTGCCGAACTTCGCCTTGCCCAGCAACCACGACGCGTCTTCGCCCATCCACGTGGCAGTGGCGGCATCGCCGAACAGCATGGTGGTGTTGCGGTCTTCCGGGTCGACAATCTTGGAGTACGGATCGGCGGTGACCAGCAGGCCGTTTTTCAGGCCGGTGGCTTCCATGAAGCCTTTCATTGCGTAGATACCGTAGACGTAGCCCGAGCAGCCCAGGGAAATATCGAAGGCCGCCACGTGGGTCGGCAGGCCCAGCTTGTCCTGGACGATGGCGGCGGTGTGGGGCAAACCCTCTTCGTCGCCGTTCTGGGTGACGACGATCAGTGCGTCGATCGACTCGCGCTTCAAATCCGGGTTGTTGGCAAACAAAGCGTTGACCGCCTCGACACACAGGTCGGAGGTTTCCTGCGCAGCTTCCTTGCGCGGCAGAAACGCCGACCCGATCTTGCCAATGATGAACTCTTCATCCTTGGCGAATTTGGCACCCTGGGCGTAGTTATCGATCCCGTCTGCCGGCACGTAACTGGCGATGCTTTTTATGCCAATCATTGTGGCTTCCCAATACTAAATAGCTGGAGAACACCCCTCGGACGACGCCTGGAGTGCTGGACAATAAAGGGGATAACCCCATAAAAATCTCGCTGAAAGCCGCCCCGCAAGGACCCTGTGACGACTTATCCTTTTCACACGATACAGTGAAGATGCGCTTTATGACTCACAGGTCACTCAATTGTGTGTGCTTTGTGCAAAACCTTCAAACAATTAAACCCCAGAAACGAAAACGGCCCGCCCTGTTTCCAGAGCGGGCCGCTTGGCTAGACGCCGCTTACATCTTGTTGAACAGGCTCAACTGGGAGATTTTGACGAACGCCAATTGCGAGGCCTGCAACATGGTTTGCTGCAGCGTCAGATTGATCGCCGCCTCGCCCATATCGATGTTGGCCAGGTCACTCATGGTGCTGGTGTTGGCCAGGCCGATACTAGTGTTTTCGTCAGACTGGATGTCCAGGGCATTGCCCCGCGCACCGATGGAACCCCGCACGTTGGTGATCTGCGACATTGAATTGGCCAGGTTGGCGATGGAAGCATCCAACACGTCCTTGAGCTTGACGGTCGCCGCCGGTTTGCCGTCGGCGGGCAGCTCCAGCGCCTTGCGCAATTGGCCAAGGGTGTCCAGCGCATTCTGGGTTTTCTGGGTGTTGGCCCCCACGGAAAACTGATCGCCCGCCTGCGGCGTCCCGCCGCTGATGTCAAAGGTCACCCCGGCCGCGGTCAAGGTTGTCCCGCCGCCGGTATCACCGGTGGCAATGGGCTTGCTATTGGCGGTGTAGGGCTGGGTATACATCTCATAGGCGGTGGCGCTGGTGAACTTGATCAACGCACCGCTGTTGGTCGGGAACGTGCTGGCATAGCCCGCCTGGTTGGACACGGTGGCATTGTTCAATTGTGCCGTGGACGCGTTGCTCGGCGTGCGCGAGATACTGAAGGTATCCGGCTTGGCTTCCAGGCTGAACGAGCGATCCTTGACCAGCGCATCGGAGTTGGCGCCCGGGGCAACGTCGCCGAGGTTCATGGTGATGTCGAACTTCACCCCACGCAGCGCCACGCTGGTGCTGCCTTCCTTGGTGGCGTCGAAGGTACCGTTGCCGGCAATCTCCGAAGTCACGTCAGTGCCGTTCTTATCGGACACCTTGTATTGGGTGCTGCTGGTAAAGGTCAGCTTGTACGGCTCGCCGTCGGCGAACTTACTGGCGTAGTCGGAGCTCGACGTCACCAGCCCGGCCGACAGCGCAACCTTGTTGTCATTGACCGTCGGCGGCACCGTCTGGGGCACAGGTGCAAGCCACGTGGCCTGGGTGCGGCTGGAGTTGGCAGCGCCCTCCAGAACCGTCTTGCCGGTATCGCCAGCGTTGACCGTCAACGTATTCGACACTTGCAGGCTCAGCGGCGTTTCGTCGCCCTGATAGCTGTAGGTGCCGTCATTGTTACGGCTGTAGGGCGGGGTCTGGGTCTTGGAACCGGAAAACAGGTAGTTGCCGGAAGAGTCCTTGCTGTTGAGCAAGCCCAGGACCTGATCCTCGATCGCCCCCACTTCACTGGCAACCGAGCGACGGTCGGCGTCGCTCAACGAACCACCGGCACGCAGGGCCAACTGAGTGGCGCGCTGCAAGGCATCGTTGATCGAGCCGAGCACGCTTTCTTCGTTGGTCAGGGAGTTTTTCAGGCTGGTGATATTGCCGTTGAACTGGCCCAGCATGTCTTTCTGCTGTTGCAGCAACAGCAAGCGCGCGGCGGCGACCGGATCATCCCCGGCGGTTTGCACACGCACACCGGAACTGGCCTGGTCCTGAGCCTTCACCACGCTGGAATAGTTGTCCGAATACTTGGCGGAACTGGTTTCGAAATATTGAGCAGTAGAAATACGCATCGTCCCAGACTCCCTTAAAGACTATTGATCAATGTACTGAAGGTTTCTTGCGCAGCCTTGATGATCTGCGACGACGCCGTGTAGTACTGCTGGAACTTGATCATGTCGCCCGCTTCTTCATCCAGGTTGACCTGGGACACCGAGTTGCGCGCATCCTGGTTGGCCTTGAGCAATGCGCCGGTTGCCGTGGTGTCGGTAATGGCCGAAGCGGCCTTGGCACCCACGGTCGAGACCAGGCGGCTGTTGGCCGTCACCAGGCTCACACCACCGCCACTGCCATCGGCCAGGCCGACCGAGGCCTTGGTTTGCAGCTCCAGCAATGCCAGGGCATTGCGGTTATCCGAGCGGCCCGCGGCGTTGAACGAGAACGAGGTGCTGTCACCATCGGCGGGCGAGCCGCCGACCGTAGTATCGAAACTGAAGCTCTGTGCCGGGGTGAGCAAGGTCCCGCTGGCATCGCGCATCGGTACGGCGACCGTAATCTTGTTGCCTTGGCCTGGAACGATGGTGCCGGTACCGATCGGGTTACCCTGGGCATCGTTGAGCGTGTACGGCTGAGTGCCGTCGGTGGCCGGCTTGCCGAATACCATCTTGACCGGCATCGAGTGTTCAATCCCGGTACGCAGCTGAGCGGTCGCCGCGCCGCCATCGATGTCGATAGGCACCGTCAGGCTCGGCGGGGTAAAGGTGCCAGTGCCCTGGTTGGTCTTGCTGCCCTCGCCCAGCAAAGGCCCGGCGAATGCGATTTTATTGGCGTCGGTCAGTTGGGTACCGATACCGGTGGCACCGTTGGCGGTCGGGCTGACCTTGAAGGTGTCACCCGCGGCCACCGGGCCTTTGCCGTCCAGGGCCAGGGTAAAACCATCAATCACCGGCGGCGGCGTGGTGGTGGTGTCAAACGCGCCCATGGCCTTGCCGTCGGAACGCGTCACCGTGTAGTTATTGCCACTGCTGAAGGTGACTTTATAGTCGTAGGTCGACAGCTTGCTGGTGTCGCTGATGCTGACATTCAGGTTACCGGAACCGGCGCTGTTGCCCGCCGCGCCTTGGCTGCGCTGCGAGATGGCGACAGCGCTGTTGACGTCCTTGAACAGGGACACGCCGAAGTCGCCGTTCAAGTCCAGGCCTTGGCCGAGCTGGCTGTTGACGGTATCGGCGGTGGCGATGGCGATACGCCCCAAATCATTGATGGCCGGCATCAAGGCGTCACTGCGATAACGCAACAGGCCACCGATGCTACCGCCACTGAGCACATTGCCCAGGTCGATCGAGGTTCCGCCACCCGCATTGAGCTGGATGGTGTACTGGCTCGGGTCGTTTTGGCTCGGCACTGCCGAAATGGTGCTGGACTGGTCGCCCAACACCAGGGACTGCCCGGTGCCGGTACTGACGCTGAATATCCCGTTCTTTTCGCTGGCGGTGACCCCCACCAACTCATTGAGCGAACGTACCGCTTCGTTACGCGCATCCAGCAGGTTGGCCGGCGCCGTGGTGGTTGAGCCTTGGGCCTGGGTGATCTGCTTGTTGAGCGAGGCGATCGACGAGGTCAATTGGTTGACCTGATCGCTCATGGTGCCCAACTGGCCGTTGATCGATTCTTTCTGCTGGTTGAGCTGGCCGGAGATCGCGTTGAAACGGTTGCTCAGGGTCTGGGCGCTGGTCAACAGCACTTGTCGGGCAGAAACGTCGCTGGGGTTGGAAGCGGCGGTCTGCACGGCGGAGAAGAACGCCCCCAGCACCGAGGACATGCCGGTGGTCTTGTCCGACAAGGTCTTGTCGATGGCGCTCGCCTGGCTCGAATAAGCCTTGGCATCGTTATTGAGTGCCGTGCTGTTCTGGTAAGCCGCGTCCAGGAATTCGTTATATACCCGGCGCACATCGGCCAGGGTGGTGCCGCTACCGATGTATACGCCGCCGTAGGGGTTCGACGCGTTCGCGTTCTGGGTGGTCTGCTGACGCGAATAGCCCGAGGTGTTGGCGTTGGCGATGTTGTTACTCAAGACCGACAACGATCCTTGAGCGGCGTTAAGCCCCGACATCCCGATATTGAGCAAACTCATGGTGGTTCAGACCTTATAAATGAGTGGTCGCGCCAGCGGCAGCGTAATTCTGGTAACTGTCCATCGTTTTGGCGATCTGCGAAATCTTGCTGGCATAGGCCGGGTCGGTTGCGTATCCGGCTTTTTGCAACTCGCGTACAAACTGTTCGGGGTTATCGGCCGATTTCACAACTTCTTTATAGCGATCATTGCTTTGCAGCAACGTCACCAGGTCATGGAAGCTGTCCTGGTAGGAGTCGTAGGAACGGAACTGCGCCGTCTCCTTGACCATCGCCCCATCACGAAACTCGCTGGTGATCGCGCGGGCCTGGCCGCCCTGCCAACTCTTGCCGGCCTTGATGCCGAACAGGTTGTGGCTGCTGCTGCCGTCCTCGGCGCGCATCACCGATTTGCCCCAGCCAGTTTCCAGGGCGGCCTGGGCCACCAAGTACTTTGGATCGACGCCGATACGTGCTGCCGCGGCCTTGGCCATCGGCAACATGGTGGCGACGAATTCATCCTGGGAACTGAAGGCTTTCTTCGCCGGCGCCAACGGTGGCTGGGCCACGGCGCGACCGTAGACCTGCATGCGTCCGCTCGGTACGGCAAACGTGCGCGCAGTGCTGTTGACCACGCTGTCGTCGGCGGCACTGTTACGCAGCGGTGCGTTTTTAGCATCGATCGCGACCGGCGCGGTCGGCACAATGCCAGCGAGCAAGCGGTCGGTCAGCTTGCTTGGCAGGGCAATACGACGCTGGTTCATCAGCGCCATATCGTTGGCGTGGGCGCTGGCGCCCTCGGGCACCGCCACGCGGTACGCCCACAGCGGACGCTGGCCATTGGAGCGACCCAGCGGGCCATCGGCCTTGGTGCCAGCGGCGATTTCCGTCGGCACATCGACCTTCTTCGCCACGTCTGCCGCCGCCGGCCCCTGCAAGGTGGCCGCCTGGGCGTCCACCGGTTTGTTCTTCTGCATCTGGCGCATCAGCACGTCGGCCAGGCCGATACCGCCACCTTCGCGGGACATCGAGACCGCCAACTGCTGGTCGTACATTTCCTGGTATTGCTTGGCGGCCGGAGTGTTCAGCGGGTTGTCCTTGCCCAGGGCCTCGGTGGCCGAGCGCATGGACTTGAGCATCTCGCTCAAGAACAACGACTCGAACTCCTGCGCCACCTTGCGCATGTTGCCTTCGCTGTTCTTGTCAGCACCGACCTTGAGCTGGTTAAGCCGGTTCAGGTCGGAGTAAGAGCCCGAGTCCGCCGTGCTGGTCAGCCCGCTTTTGCGCATATCCATGGCCATGGCCTCAGATCACGATCAGGTCGGCTTGCAAGGCGCCGGCCTGTTTCAAAGCTTCGAGGATCGCCATCAAGTCGCCGGGCGCTGCGCCCACCTGGTTCACCGCGCGGACAATCTCATCCAGGGTCGTACCAGGGCCGAACTTGAACATAGGCTTGGCTTCTTGCTGAGCGTTGACACGGGAGCGCGGCACCACGGCGGTCTGGCCGTTGGACAGCGGCCCAGGCTGGCTGACGATGGGGTCTTCGGTGATGGTCACAGTGAGGCTGCCGTGGGTCACGGCCGCTGGCGAGACCTTGACGTTCTGGCCGATCACAATCGTACCGGTGCGCGAGTTGATGATGACCTTGGCCACGGCCTGGCCTGGGTCGACCTCAAGGTTTTCCAGGATCGACAGGTAGTCGACGCGCTGGCTCGGATCGAGCGGCGCAGTGACACGAATCGAACCGCCATCGATCGCCTGGGCGACGCCAGGGCCAAGCATGTCGTTGATCTTGTCGACCACGCGCTTGGCGGTGGTGAAGTCGGAACGGTTGAGGTTCAAGGTCAGGCTGTTGCCCTGGTTGAAACCACTGGGCACGGTGCGCTCAACCGTGGCGCCGCCGGGGATGCGACCGGCCGATGGCACGTTCACCGTAATCTTCGAACCATCACGCCCCTCGGCGTCGAAACCGCCAACCACCAGGTTGCCCTGGGCGATGGCGTAGACGTTGCCGTCGATACCCTTGAGGGGGGTCATCAGCAAGGTGCCGCCCCGCAGGCTTTTCGAGTTACCGATGGACGACACGGTGATGTCCACCACCTGGCCTGGCTTGGAGAACGCCGGCAAGTCGGCGCTGATCGACACCGCCGCGACGTTTTTCAACTGCACGTTGCCCGAACCCGCCGGCACCTTGATGCCGAACTGCGAGAGCATGTTGTTGAAGGTCTGCAGGGTGAATGGGGTCTGGGTGGTCTGGTCACCCGTACCATTGAGCCCCACCACCAGGCCGTAGCCGATCAACTGGTTGGAACGCACGCCGGAAATGCTGGCGATGTCTTTCAGGCGCTCGGCCTGGGCGACTGCGCTCAGGCATAACAACAGTGCCGCTGCCATCAGCTGTTTGACGTTCAAAGTGGCCACCTAGAAAGGGAACAGCGGGCTAAGGAAGAAACGGTCGAACCAGCCCGGCTGACTCGCATCAGCAAACGAACCCGTACCCGAGTAGGTAATGCGCGCATCGGCAATCCGTGTCGACGGCACGGTGTTGTCGGTGGAAATATCATCGGCGCGGACCATGCCGGCAATGCGCACCAGCTCGTCGCCGGTGTTGAGGGTCATCCACTTTTCACCGCGTACGGCGATGATGCCGTTGGGCAATACATCGGCCACGGTCACGGTGATCGAACCGGTCAGGCTGTTGCCCTGCCCCGCCGAACTCTTGCCGTTGGTGGCGCGGTCACCGCTGTAGCCTGCGCTCAGGCTCAAGTCACCGCTGCCCAGGGGGTTATTGGTGTTCGGTACAGCACCAAACAACGAGGTCAGGCCAATGCCGGTCTTGCTGGTCTTGCCCACCTGCGAGTTGGCATTCTTGCTGGCCGTGGTCTTCTCGTTGAGGGTGATGGTGATGATGTCACCGACCCGGAACGCCTTGCGGTCGCTGTACAGGTTCTGTTCGAAACCGGCCTGGTAGATCGAGCCATTATTGGCCGCAGCCGGCAGCGGCGTGCGTGGCAACACCGGCGCGTAGTACGGGTCATTGGGTTTTGGCGTCGGGGCGACACAGCCCGCGAGCACGGCAATCCCACTCAATGCCAGAACGGAAACATAGCGATTCATGACCCTAACCTCACGGTGTTGCAGGCGCTCTCAGGAGCGCCCCATAGACTTGATTACAGATTCTGCGTAACGAACGAAAGCATCTGGTCAGCGGTGGAAATCACCTTGGAGTTCATCTCGTAGGCGCGCTGAGTGGTGATCATGTTGACCATCTCTTCAACCGTGCTGACGTTGGAGGTTTCCAGGGTGCTTTGCAGCGTGGTGCCGAAACCGTTCAGGCCAGGGGTGCCGATTTGCGGCGCGCCGCTGGAGGCGGTTTCCAGGAACAGGTTGTTACCAATGGCTTGCAGGCCGGCCGGGTTGATGAAGTCGGCGGTTTGCAGGTTGCCGATCACTTGCGACGCCGGGTTACCCGCCACCGTAATGGACACGGTGCCGTCGTTACCGACGGTGAATGTTTGGGCGTTGGCGGGCACGACAATCGCCGGTTCCAGGGCAAAACCGTTGGCGGTGACGACCTGGCCATTGGCGTCCAGGTGGAACGTGCCGTCTCGGGTGTAGGTGGTGGTGCCGTCCGGCTGCAGGATCTGGAAAAACCCTTTGCCGTTGATCGCCATGTCCAGCGGCTGGCCGGTTTGCTGCAAGTTACCGGCGCTGAAGTTCTTTTGGGTGCCGACGATCTGCACACCGGTACCCAGTTGCAGGCCCGACGGCAGTTCGCTGTCCTGGGTCGACTGGGCGCCAGGCTGCTTCTTGATCTGGTAGAGCAGGTCCTGGAACTCGGCGCGATCACGCTTGAAGCCCGTGGTCGACACGTTTGCCAGGTTGTTGGAAATGGTGGTCAGGTTGGTGTCCTGGGCGGACAGGCCTGTTTTGGCAACCCATAGAGCCGGAAGCATGCTGTTCTCCTTCGTGCGCCTGTTTGTTGGCGCTGTGCTGCAAAATTAGTGTGGGTGATGCCGCTATCAGCTCATCGCCAGAACGCGGGTCATGGCCTGGTCGTCTTCTTTGGCGCTGTTCATCATCTTGATGTGCAGCTCGAATTGCTTGGAAAGCGCCAGCACCGCAGTCATTTCTTCCACCGCGTTGACGTTGCTCGCTTGCAGGAAGCCCGAGGTCAGCTTGACGCTCGCATCGGCCTGGGCCGGCTGGCCATCCTTGGTGTGGATGGTGCCGTCGAGGCCTTTGGTCATGTTCTTGAGGTCCGGCTGGACCAGCTTGATGCGGTCCACTTCCGCCATCACCCGTGGGCCTTCGCCCATGGCGCGGATGCTGACGGTGCCGTCGGCGCCCACTTCGATTTTCTGCTGGGGCGGCACGGCAATCGGGCCACCGTTGCCCATGATCGGCATACCGTTGCCGGCCCGCAGCACGCCCAGCGCATCCACATTCATGCTGGCGCTGCGCACGTAGGCTTCGCCACCGTCAGGCGTTTGCACCGCCATCCAGCCGTCACCGCTGACCGCCACATCCAGGTCACGACCGGTTTCGATCATGGCGCCCGGCGAGAAGTCGGTGGCTGGCCGCTCGGTCATGGCAAAGGCCCGCGCCGGAAAGCTGTCACCGAACACCGGCATCGAACGGGCCTGCTCCAGGTCACGCTGGAAGCCGTTGGTGGAAATGTTCGCCAGATTGTTGGCATGGGCCTTCTGCGCCAGAGCATTCTGGCTGGCGCCGGTCATTGCCACATAAAGGTACTTGTCCACGCTCTATCCTCTTTCTGACGGACGCTTGCCGCCCACCGCTGTACTGATGAGGCTTAAGCAATTTGCGAACCAACTTTTGAAAAGCGGGAGAAGTGCAGGCAGGGCGGGGGTTTGGCGGCGGGCGTGAATAAATGACGTCCCGGTGGGAGTCGAAAAAACGGCGGACTTATGCCGCTTACGGCAACGCCACGGATTAAATGTGGGAGGGGTTGCCCCCTCCCACACGGGTTATTTGTCGACCTTGAGGATTTCGTAATCGCGCAATTTATTGGCGATGGTGGTGTGAGACACGCCCAAGCGCTTACCCAGCAGTCGACTGCTAGGGTGCTCGGCGTACAGGCTTTCCAGCACTGCCTTCTCGAAGCGTCCGACGATCGCCTCCAAACCACCCTCCAGCGAGAAATCGCCAAGCGGCTGACGCACGCCATAGTCCGGCAGCCGGATATGCTCGGCCTTGACCGTGCCGCCGTCGCACAACGACACAGCCTGGAACAACACGTTTTCCAACTGCCGCACGTTACCTGGCCAGTGGTAGTGGCTCAGGCGCTCCATCGCGGCGGGCGCCAGCTTAGGCAGCGGGCAGCCGATCTGGCGGCTGGCCTGGTCGAGAAAGTGCTCCACCAACGGCGCCAGGCCATCAAGGCATTCACGCAACGGTGGGATATGCAGGGACAGCACGTTGAGGCGATGGTAGAGATCCTGGCGGAATTCACCACGGGCGCACAGCTCGGACAAATCCACCTGGGTGGCGCAGATCACCCGCACATCCAGGTACACCTCTTCATCGCTGCCGACACGCCGAAAGCAGCCGTCCTGCAAAAAGCGCAGCAATTTCACCTGCAAGCGCGCGCTCATTTCCCCGACACCATCGAGAAACAGCGTACCGCCCGCTGTCAGTTCCAGCAGCCCGAGCTTGCCTTCGGCCCGCGCGCCTTCAAAAGCGCCTGGGCCATAGCCAAACAGCTCGGTCTCGGCCATCGATTCAGGCAGGCCGGCGCAGTTGAGCGCCATCAACGGCGACTGCCCACGCGGGCTGGCCAAGTGACAGGCACGCGCCAGCAACTCTTTACCCGTGCCGGTTTCGCCTTCTATTAATAGCGGCGCATCCAGCGGTGCCATGCGCCGCGCTTCGCGGACCACGGCAGCCATGACCTTGGAGCTTTGGAAGATACTGTCGAAGCCACGCAACTCTTGCTTGCGCACGTTGTAGATGCGCTCACCGACGCGATCGGCGCGATGCAGGGTCAACACGGCGCCCGCCATCGCTTCGCTGTCATCGTGCTCGGAGGATTGCAGCGGCGCGATATCCGCCAGGAACACGTCACCCTTGACCTTGACCCGCAGGCCATTGATCCGCGACTTGCTGGCGCGCACCAGTTCCGGCAAATCGAAATCCTCGGCATAGCGCGACAGCGGAATCCCCGGCACCTCGTCCACCCGCACGCCAAGCAACTGCGCCGCGGCACGGTTGGCGGCAACGATGGAGCCGCCCATGTCGATGGACAACACCGGAAACTCCAGGGCACCAAGCAGCGCATTGAGCTCCATATGCCGGCGCTCGCTGGGCATCAGCCCTACCCTCTTTACGCCAAACACCCCGGCAATCGCCTCGAACTGCGGACGCAATGCCTGGAACTGCATGTTCACCAGGTTCGGGCAGTACAAGTAGATGGCATTGCCGTGCTCGCCACCGACCTCGCCCTTGGCGACGTTGACGCCGTACTCCACCAGCAGGTTGAGGATGTCCCGCAGGATGCCGATGCGGTTCTGGCAATGCACTTTGATACGCATGGAAAGGCTCGAAAGGTCGGTAGGCGCTGCGTCTTTTTGTCGCTGGGCGCAGATAGTCGTCAAGATTATGTGACAGTCGCCGCGCTTTTCACAGCGTGGTGACGCCAGAATACCCAGGGTCGTAACGAAAACTTTACGAAAAACGGTAATTTTTCCTACGAACACACCTGAGCGGCAGGTGGAATCGCGCCCCAGTCGGGGTATCAATAGGGTCATCGCAGGACATAACAAGAACGAATGCCTAGCAGGAGAGCCGTATGAAGCAGACGCACTACGTGGCCCGCGAGCCCGATGCGCAAGGTTTTATCCACTACCCGCCGGAAGAACACGCGGTGTGGAACACTCTGATCACCCGTCAATTGAAAGTGATCGAGGGTCGCGCCTGCCATGAATACCTGGACGGCATCGACAAGCTCGGCCTGCCCCTGGACCGCATTCCACAGTTGAGCGAAATCAACCAGGTGCTGGCCGACACCACGGGCTGGCAAGTTGCCCGGGTACCGGCGCTGATCCCCTTCCAGACCTTTTTCGAATTGCTCGCCAACAAGCAGTTTCCCGTGGCGACCTTTATTCGCACCCGCGAAGAACTGGACTACCTGCAAGAGCCGGATATTTTCCATGAGATCTTTGGTCACTGCCCGCTGCTGACCAACCCCTGGTTCGCCGAATTCACCCACACCTACGGCAAGCTCGGCCTGGCAGCCACCAAGGAGCAACGGGTGTACCTCGCGCGCCTCTACTGGATGACCATCGAGTTCGGCCTGGTGGATACCCCTGAAGGTCGGCGCATCTACGGTGGTGGCATTCTGTCGTCGCCCAAAGAGACGGTGTACAGCCTGTCGTCCGAGCCTGAGCACCAAGCCTTCGACCCACTGGAGGCAATGCGCACGCCGTATCGTATCGATATCCTGCAACCGCTGTACTTTGTCCTGCCCAACCTCAAGCGCCTGTTCGAAGTCGCGCAGGAAGACATCATGGGCATGGTTGAGCGCGGTATGCAGTTAGGCTTGCACGCCCCGAAATTTCCACCAAAACCCAAAGCAGCGTGAACCTCAGGTTTTGCGGCCAGGTGAGTCTGTTCCCTGGCCCCGCGTTGCTTTAGGGTAACGCCACTGACGACCGTTTCCAGACACTCGAATTCAGGACACCCCCATGACTACCTTGAACCAAGCCCACTGCGAAGCCTGCCGCGCCGATGCCCCACAGGTCAGCGATGAAGAACTGCCGGCGCTGCTCAAGCAGATTCCCGACTGGAATATCGAAGTACGCGATGGCGTGATGCAACTGGAAAAGGTCTTCCTGTTCAAGAACTTCAAGTTCGCCCTGGCCTTTACCAACGCCATGGGTGAAATCTCCGAAGCCGAAGGCCATCACCCAGGCCTGCTCACCGAATGGGGCAAAGTCACCGTGACCTGGTGGAGCCACTCCATCAAGGGCCTGCACCGCAACGACTTCATCATGGCCGCGCGTACCGACGAAGTGGCCAAGAACGCCGAGGGCCGCAAGTAATGCATTTCGATGCCATTGGTCGCGTGCCCGGCGACCCGATTCTCGGGCTGATGGACCTGTACGCCCAAGACTCCAACCCGAACAAATTCGACCTGGGCGTGGGCGTGTACAAGGACGACCAGGGCCTGACGCCGATTCCCCATTCGGTGAAACGCGCGGAACAGCGCCTGGTCGACACCCAGACCACCAAGACCTATATCGGCGGCCACGGCAATGCAGCCTTTGGCACATTGATCAGTGAGCTGGTACTGGGCACCGACTCGGCGCTGCTGCGCGAAGGCCGTGCCGGCGCCACCCAGACCCCAGGCGGCACCGGCGCCCTGCGCCTGAGCGCCGACTTTATCGCCCACAGCCTGCCCGGCCGTGGCGTATGGCTGAGCAACCCGACCTGGCCGATCCACGAAACCATCTTCGCCAAGGCCGGGCTCAAGGTCAGCCATTACCCTTACGTGGGGGCGGACAACCGGCTGGATGTGGCGGCAATGCTCGCCACCCTGTCCACCGTGCCCGAGGGCGATGTGGTGTTGCTGCACGCCTGCTGCCATAACCCGACCGGCTTCGACCTGTCCCAGGCGGACTGGCGCCAGGTGCTGGAAATCGTGCGCGAGCGCCGGTTGCTGCCGTTGATCGACTTTGCCTACCAGGGCTTCGGCGACGGCCTGGAACAGGACGCCTGGGCGGTACGGCTAATGGCGGCCGAGTTGCCGGAAGTGCTGGTCACCAGTTCCTGTTCGAAGAACTTCGGCCTGTACAGTGACCGTGTCGGCGCGTTGATTGTGTGTGCGGCGGATGCCGAGAAGCTGACCGACGTGCGCAGCCAGTTAGCGAACATCGCCCGTAACCTGTGGTCGACCCCACCGGATCATGGGGCGGCGGTGGTCGCGACCATCCTCGGCGATGCCGAGCTGAAGACGCTGTGGAGCGGCGAAGTCGAAGCCATGCGTTCACGCATCGCGCAGTTGCGTTGCGGACTGGTGGAGGCGTTGGCGCCTCACGGTTTGTCGGAGCGGTTCGCGCACATCGGCGCACAACGCGGGATGTTTTCCTACACCGGTTTGAGTGCCGAGCAGGTGAAGCAACTGCGCGAGAAGCACAGCGTGTATATGGTCAGTTCGGGGCGGGCTAACGTGGCGGGTATTGACGCGACACGCCTGACGCTCCTGGCCGAAGCCATTGCCGACGTGTCCAACTGAACAACCCGGGTCAACAATGTGGGATGGGGCTTGCCCCCGATTGCGGCGTGACATTCACTGCATCGGGTGACTGATACACCGCTATCGGGGGCAAGCCCCCTCCCACATCTGGACTGTGGTTGGCCTTCAGTTGGTGATCATCTCGGCCTTGAGCTGTGCCTCTTTGGCCTGCGCATCGGCCAACCGATACAACTCGATATGCCCATCCCAGTGTTCGATCAACGCCGTGCACGACTCCACCCAATCCCCGCAGTTGAGGTAATCGACCTCACCCACCTTGCGAATTTCCGCGTGATGGATATGCCCGCACACCACGCCGTGCAGTTCACGCTTGGTCACTTCATGGGCGATGGCTTCTTCAAAGTCGCTGATAAAGCTCACGGCGGTTTTCACCTTGTGCTTCAGGTACGCTGACAGCGACCAGTAGCCGTAGCCATACCGCGCGCGCCAATGATTGAGCCAACGGTTCAACGTCAGCGTGAACTCGTAGGCCGAGTCGCCGAGGAACGCCAGCCAACGGTGATAGCGGGTGATCACATCGAACTGGTCGCCATGGATCACCAGCAAGTGCCGGCCATCGGCGGTGATATGCACGGCCTCGTCCACCAGTTGGATATTGCCCAGGATCAGCGTGGAATAGCGACGCAGGAACTCATCGTGGTTGCCGGTGACGTAGATCACCTCGGTGCCGCGCTTGGCCATGGTCAGCAAGCGGCGGATCACATTGGTGTGGGCCTGGGGCCAATACATGCCGCCACGCAGCTTCCAGCCGTCGATGATATCGCCGACCAGGTAGACCTTGTCGGCGTGGTACCCCTTGAGAAACTGCGACAGGTGTTCGGCCTGGCAATCCCGGGTGCCCAGGTGCACATCGGAAATCCACAGGGTACGCACGCGCTGCTTACGGCTGGGCGGGGTGAACTCGGCACTGGTCATGGGCATCCCTCGACGCTGTTTTTGCGAGCTTGCGCCCAGGCGGTGAATAGCCCATGACAGCTGTGCGTCAGTCTGATGACAGCGCCCACCGAGGGCGAAGCGTTGTAGACTGGCGCCCTGCTGCCCAGGAGACCGCGATGCAACCGTCCCTCACGCTCCGCCACTACCTCGAAGCGCCCATTGCCCACAGCCATGACCACGCGCAGCTGGTGTTCGGCCTGTCCGGCCATTTGGACCTGGAAGTCGATGGCCGTGGCAGCCAGGTGCATGAGAGCAGTGTGATGGTGCTGCCCTTCTCTGCGCATCACGCCTGCGGCAGCCGCGATGGCAGCCGCTGCCTGGTGCTCGACGTGCCCACCGAACACTGGGTGCTGCAATCGTTGGGCGAGCATGCCGATGCCAGCCGCCGCCTGCTCGATCAACCGGCCCGCCTGAGCCTGGATACCCGGCAACACCAGTTGGTGCAATGGCTGGCGCACAGCCCGGTGAGTGACCCGCTGATCGCCCAGCAAGGCGCGGTGTTGTTACTCGCCAGCCTCAATCATCCGCAGGCGCCCCTCACGCCGGGCCGGCGCCTGCCCTACGCCGCGTTCAATGCCCATATCGAGCGGCACGCCGCCCATCCCCTGCAGGTCGCTGACCTGGCGCGCATCGCCGACCTCTCGGTGGCGCGCCTGCATGCGCGATTCATGGCCGAGTGCGGGCAGACGCCCATGGACTATATCCGCAGCCGTCGCCTGCACAGGGCACTGGGCCTGCTGCGCGACACCCCGCTGCCCATCGGCGAGATCGCCGCACGCGTCGGCTATGCCTCGCAGAGTGCGTTTGCCGCGGCAATGTTGCGTGAGTTCGGCGCATCCCCCGGCGCCTTGCGGCGTTCGGTGCACACGCGAGTCCTGCGCTAAAAATCGCGAGCCGCACGACAGACACCCGTACCGTCCACCCTCTAGACTGCGATCCTGTCACCCCGTTGGTTCAAGGATCGCAATGACTCCCCGTTCAGCCCTCGGCGCCCTGCATATCGGCGCACTGATGTTTGGCCTCACCGGCGTATTCGGCAAGCTGGCGGCCGCCTCGCCGGCCATCATCGTGTTCGGCCGCGCCGCGTTTGCGGTGTTGGCCCTGGCGGTCTTCGCGCGCTTCGCCAGCAACGCCCCCTGGAAGACGTTGCAAATGCGCGACTGGCGCCGGCTGCTGGTCAGTGGCGTGTTGCTGGCCGCACATTGGGTGACGTTCTTCATGGCGGTCAAGGTTGCTGGCGTCGCGGTGGCAACCCTGGGGTTTACCGCATTCCCGGCGTTCACTGTGATCCTCGAGGGCTTGATCTTCCGCGAGCGGATCCGCGCCAATGAAGTGCTGCTGGTCGCGCTGGTGACCGTCGGCCTGGTGCTGGTCACGCCAGACTTCAACCTCGCCAGCGAAGCCACGGGCGGCCTGCTGTGGGGGATTGTCTCGGGGCTGCTGTTTTCCTTGCTGTCGCTGAACAACCGCGCCAGCTCCGGACGGATTCCGGCGGTACAGGCGGCGCTGTGCCAGAACGTGGTGGTCGCCGTGTGCCTGTTGCCCGTGGCGGCACCGGGGCTGGCGGATGTGCGGGCCATGGACTGGCTGTGGATCGGGCTGCTTGGGGTGTTCTGTACCGGGTTGGCCCACAGCCTGTTTGTCGCCAGCCTCGCGGTGATCAAGGCGCGCACCGCCTCGGTGGTGTTCGCCATGGAACCGGTCTATGGCATCACGGTGGCGTGGCTGCTGTTCGCCGAAACCCCGACCTTGCGCATGCTGCTGGGCGGCGCGCTGATCATTGTCGCCATCGTCCTCTCCGGCCTGATGGGCAGTGCCAGCCAGGCCAAACAGCCGGCAGCGACGGCCTGATCTATACTTTGCCCATCCGCAACAGTCTGTCGTCGTTCAACGGATAAAGACTCCTCGACGACAGCCATGCCCTTTGAAGTTGCTGCAAGCGAGTGGTCACGCCATTAACGCTATGCAGGAGCTGCATCATGGAAACACTCATCAGCTTGCTGATTCAGATCATCAGCGGTGCCGTCGGCGGTAATCTGGCCGGCATGACCAAGCAGAGCCTGGGCACCGGGCTCAATACCCTTCTTGGCGGAGTCGGCGGCCTGATGCTGGGCCAGTTGGCCTCCGTACTGACGGGCACCTCCGGTGGCGAAGCACTGGATGTGGCGGCGGTCGGCAGCAATATTGTCGGCGGTGGCATCGGTGGCCTGGTGCTGGCGTGGATCGTGGGCTTCATCAAGAACCAGATGGCTGCCAAGTAGGCACGCGGCAGTGGGTCACTATCCTGCCAGGACGGTGACCTTTACTGCGTACGATCGTTGTGCCCCAGGTCACGCTGCGGGTCGATCTGGTCGCGCACACGCTGCTTGAGTACCTTGGCCTCCGGGAAGCCGCCATCGGCCTTGCGCTCCCAGATCTGCACGCCGTCGCAGGTGATGCGAAACGCCCCTCCCGTGGCGGGCGCCAGCGACACTTTGCCCAGGTCATCGGCAAAGGTGCTCAGCAGCTCCTGGGCCAGCCATGCGGCGCGAAGCAGCCATTGGCACTGGGTGCAGTAGGTGATGACGATTTCGGGTTTGCTGACGGACATAACTTGACAGGTTCCTGGCGTAACGGGCTCGGAGGGTCGAGTGGCTATAATACCGGCCTTTATCGCCCAGCCTCGAGATTCATGATGCGCCGCCTGCTGTCCTGCCTGTTCCTGTGCCTTCTCCCCCTCCTCGCCCACGCCGCCGACGCGCCGCGCCCGAAAATCGGCCTGGTACTGTCCGGTGGCGCCGCGCGCGGCCTGGCCCATATCGGCGTGCTCAAGGCCCTGGAGGAACAGGGGATTCATATCGATGCGATTGCGGGTACCAGCATGGGGGCGGTGATCGGTGGGCTGTATGCGTCGGGTTACAAGATCGACGAACTGGAAAAACTGGCACTGGGCATCGACTGGCAGCAAGCCCTCTCCGACGCGCCGCCTCGCGAGGATGTGCCGTTCCGGCGCAAGCAGGATGACCGGGACTTCCTGGTCAAGCAGAAGCTCAGTTTCCGCGATGACGGCAGCCTGGGCCTGCCCCTCGGGGTGATCCAGGGACAGAACCTGGCGCTGCTGCTGGAAAGCATGTTTGCCCACACCAGTAACATCCGCAATTTCGACAAGCTCCCCATCCCGTTCCGCGCCGTAGCCACGGACATCACCACTGGCGAAAAAGTGGTGTTCCGCAAGGGCCACCTGCCCCAGGTGATCCGCGCCAGCATGTCGATCCCGGCCGTGTTCGCCCCGGTCGAGTTGGATGGCCGGCTGCTGGTGGACGGCGGCATGACCGACAACATCCCCCTGGACGTGGCGCGGGAGATGGGTGTCGACATCGCCATCGTGGTCGACATCGGCACGCCGCTGCGCTCGCGCAAGCAACTGGCCACGGTGGTGGATGTGCTCAACCAGTCCATCACCCTGATGACCCGACGTAACTCCGAAGAACAACTCAAGGCCCTGCACCCCAAGGATGTGCTGATCCAACCACCACTGGCCGCCTACGGCGTGACGGACTTCGGCCGCGCCAAGGACATGATCGACGCCGGCTACCGCGCCACCCGCGCCCTCGACGTGCGCCTGGCCCACCTGCGCCCTGCCGAACCGATCGACCCGGAACTGGTCGCTGCGCGCACTCCGGGCGAACGCACGCCGGTAATCACCGCCATCACGGTGGAGAACGACTCGAAAGTCAGCGATGACGTGATCCGCTACTACATCCGCCAACCCCTGGGTGAGCCGCTGAACCTGGGCCGCCTGCAAACGGACATGGGCACCTTGTACGGCCTGGACTACTTCGAGCAGGTGCAATACCGCGTGGTCAAGAAAGGCCACGACAATACCCTGGTGATCAGCGCGCGCGGCAAACGCAGCGGCACCGATTACCTGCGCCTGGGCCTGAACCTGTCGGACGACATGCGCGGCGACAGCGCTTTCAACCTCGGCGCCAGCTACCGTATGAACGGCATCAACCGCCTCGGCGCAGAATGGCTGACGCGGGTGCAGATCGGCGACCGGCAGGAACTGTACAGCGAGTTCTACCAGCCGATGGACACCGGCTCACGTTACTTCGTCGCCCCCTATCTGAGTGCCCAGGCGCAGAACGTCGAGCTGATCCTGGACAACGACCCCATCTCCGAATACCGCCTGGAACGCTATGGTTTCGGGTTGAATGTCGGGCGGCAGATCGGCAACAGCGGTGAGATCCGCTTCGGTGTCGGCGAGGCCTGGGGCAAGGCCGATGTGCGCATCGGCGACCGAGACCTGCCGAGCGTGAGCTTCAGCGAAGGCTTCTATGAGTTGAAGTACTCCTTCGACTCCCTCGACAACGTGTACTTCCCGCACAGCGGTGAAGACATCGGCCTGGCATTCCGGGAATTCGAGCCGGGGCTGGGCTCGGACCAGCGTTACCGGCAATGGGAATTCAAGCTGGACAAGGCCATGAGCAGCGGCCCCGACACCCTGGTGCTGGGCGGGCGCTACGGGCGGACCCTGGATAACTCGGATGTGGTGATTTCCAGCTTTCTGCTCGGCGGGGCGCGGCAATTGTCGGGCTTTCGCCAGGATGCGATTTCGGGGCAGAACATCAGCTTGATGCGGGCGGTGTACTACCGCCGCCTGACGCCGCGCTCATACCTGCCACTGGATTTCCCGCTGTACCTGGGCGCCTCCCTGGAACGGGGCCGGGCGTGGAACAACGACAATGAATTCGACAGCGGCTATATCAATGCCGCGAGTATTTTCCTCGGGTTTGATACGCCATTGGGGCCACTGAACTTCAGCTATGGGTTCAATGATGATAGTCAGCAGGCGGTTTACTTGAACCTGGGGCAGACGTTCTGACGCATCAACCGCAGGAGCCGGCGTGTTGTGGCGAGGGTACACACTCACTCGCCACAACACGCCCTGGATCCAGCCGTGTCAGGACTTTTCCAGATTCGCCAGGATATGCCCATGCACGCGCATGCACACGCGCATATCTTCTTCATCCACGCCCACGAACAGTTCATGACGCAAGGCAGTGGCAATGGTCTCGATCTGCTCGATCAAGGGGCGGGCGCTATCGCATAGCAGGATACGCTTGGCACGACGGTCTTCCACCACGGCCTGGCGCTGCACCAGGCCCTGGCCTTCCAGGCTATCGAGCAAACGTGCCAGGGTCGGGCCTTCCACGCCGACGCTTTGCGCCAACTCGCGTTGCGTCGGTGCTTCTTCGAAACGAGCCAGGTGCAACAGCACCAGCCAGCGCGCCTGGGACAAGCCCAGCCCGGCCAGACGGCGGTCCAGCTCGGCGCGCCAACCTCGGGACATTTGCGCCAACTGCATGCCAAAACGGTGTTGATCGGTTAACGGCATAAAAAACTCATGGGTTAGACTGAAAATAAAGTATGGCTAATTATTAGTCAGCTAAGCATGAGCCATGTCAGTAGGCAAGGTCTGCTATGTACTGATTCGTTACATTGTCGTAATTGGCACACTAAATTTCGAATTCCGACTGCAATGCCGCCCGAACACAGTACAAAACACCCTCAGGCACACGCCCGGTAAACAGCGGCGCAATCTCCGAAACGGCTGGCAATTCGCCTTCTCCATCGAGGAAGGCGTCTTGGATTTCGCCGAGCAAATCTTCCGGCAAATCAAGGGCCTGCTCCAGGGACAACTGTTGCTTGCCGATGGATTCAGCCAAGAGGGTGTAGACGTTTTTCTCCGAACATTGCAGTTGGCCGGCGATCTGAATCGGGGTCATGCCGGCGCGTGCCAGGCTGATCAATTCATGGCGAATATCGGCGACTTCCTTTGGCGCCTCGGCCTGGCCGCCGAGCACTTCGAGGAAGGCTTGGCCATAACGCTCCAGCTTGCGCGCCCCCACGCCGCTGACCCGGGCCATCTCGGCCAGGGTGGTGGGTTGCTCGCGCAGCATCTCCAACAGGGTCGAGTCGGGGAAGATGACGTAAGGCGGCACGCTGTGTTCCTGCGCCAGTTTGCGCCGCAGGGTGCGCAAGGCTTCCCACTGCTCGCGTTCTTCGCCACGCACCAGTTGGCTGGCCTGGCTGGTGCTGCTCTTGGCGGTGGTTTGCGGCTTGAGGTCGCGACGCAGTTCCAGGCTCACTTCGCCCTTGAGCAGCGGCCGGCAACTGTCGTTCAGGCGCAGGCCGCCGTAGCCCTCGATGTCGATATCAACCAGGCCGCGCGCGACCATCTGTCGGAACAGTGAACGCCACTCGCCTTCGGCCCGTGCCTTGCCGACGCCATAGACCGAGAGTTTTTCGTGACCGAAGCTGCGCACTTTTTCGTTGTCTTTGCCCAGCAATACGTCCACCAGATGGCCCACGCCATAACGCTGGCCAGTACGGTAGATCGCTGACAACCCCTGGCGTGCCGGTTCGGTGGCGTCCCAGGTCTGTACGCCGTCGACGCAATTGTCACAGTGACCGCACGGCTCGGGCATGTCTTCGTCGAAGTACGCCAACAGGGTCTGGCGGCGGCAGCGCGTCTCTTCGCACAGCGACAACATGGCGTCGAGCTTGTGCTGTTCCAGGCGCTTGTGGCGTTCGTCACCCTCGGAGTTCTGCAGCATCTGCTTGAGCATCACCACGTCTTGCAGGCCATAGACCATCCAGGCATCCGCTGGCAGCCCGTCACGGCCGGCACGCCCGGTTTCCTGGTAGTAAGCCTCGAGGGACTTGGGCAGGTCCATATGCGCCACGAAGCGCACGTTGGACTTGTCGATCCCCATGCCGAAGGCGATGGTTGCCACCATGATCAGGCCTTCCTCGTTGAGGAAGCGTTTCTGGTGGGCGGAGCGCGTTTCATTGGGCAGGCCGGCGTGGTACGGCAGCGCCGGGTAACCCTGCTCGCACAGGAAGGCGGCCACTTCATCGACTTTCTTGCGCGACAGGCAATAGACAATGCCCGCATCGCTGCGCCGCTCGGACAGGAACGCCAGCAACTGCTTGCGTGGCTGCTCCTTGGGCACGATGCGGTAGAAAATATTCGGTCGGTCGAAGCTCGACAGGAAGCGCTCGGCATTCTGTAAATGCAGGCGCTCGACAATCTCTTCGCGGGTGCGCTTGTCGGCGGTGGCGGTCAGCGCGATACGCGGGACGTCGGGGAACAACTCCGCCAACTGGCCCAATTGCAGGTATTCGCGACGGAAATCGTGCCCCCATTGCGAAACGCAGTGGGCTTCGTCGATGGCGAACAGGGCGATTTCCAGGCTTTGCAGGAAGGCCAGCATGCGTGGCTGCACCAGGCGCTCTGGGGCGAGGTAGAGCATTTTCACTTCGCCGCGCTTGATGCGCGCGGCCAGGTCGCGCTGCTGTTCGGCGCTGAGGGTGGAGTTCAATGACGCGGCCGCCACACCGAGTTCCTCCAGGGTCGCCACCTGGTCGTCCATCAACGCAATCAACGGCGACACCACCACGGCCAGGCCGTTACGCAGCAAGGCGGGCACCTGGAAACACAACGACTTGCCGCCGCCGGTAGGCATCAGGACCAGGGCATCACCGCCACTGGCCACGCGCTCAATGATCGCACCCTGGCGGCCACGAAAACTGTCGTAGCCGAAGATGTCCTTGAGGACGCGTTGAGCCTGCTCGAGCATGTAAAACTCCAAAAAAGTGCCGAAACCCTCAGTACAGGCTGGCCGAAAAAACGCGGCTTCACGGAAAATAATCCGTAAACGAAGTTTTCTCGGCCTGGTGCCTGGCCTGCGGGGCATCACAAAACGCGGCAGTATACCCGAGGGTCATCCGGCAAAGGGCGCGACTGACGAATAGACGTCCGTCTCTAAAACCTGGCAAATATGCAGTGCGGCTGGCCTGGGCGCTCAAGAAAGCCTAGAATTCAGCATCGTTTATTCCCAAGGTAGTCCTTCAATGTCCTTCGCTGAGCAACTAACCCGCCTGCAAGCCTTCCTCGACGCCGATGAGCTGCATGACGAGGCGCTGGACTATGTGGCCGCCCACGGCTACCTGACCGCCTTGTCGATCTCCTCCGACATCGTGCCGGACCGTGAGTGGATCGACGCCTTGTTCGCCGAAGAGCCGCACTACGCCGACGCCGCCCAGCGTGAAGAAATCGAAGCCACCCTGGTGGCCCTGAAGGCCCACATCGGTCGCCAACTGGCCTCCGATGAAGAGTTCGAACTGCCGTGTGACCTCGACCTGGGCGAAGAGCCAGACGACTCCGACCTGCGCGGCTGGTGCATCGGCTTCATGGAAGGCGTATTCCTGCGTGAAGCCGCCTGGTTCGAAACCGCAGAGGAAGAAGTCAGCGAAATGCTGCTGCCCATCATGGTCGGTTCGGGCCTGTTCGACGACCAGCCGGAGTTCTCCGACATCGCCGCCGACGCCAACCTGATGGACGACATGATCGTACAGATTCCGGAAGCGCTCACCGCCCTGTACCTGCTGTGCAACGCCCCTGACGAAAAACCGGCGATCCTCAAGCCACGCCACCACTGAGTCGTTTGCCCGTGACACCCATGGGCAACCGCTCGTTGCTCCTGCGCTACGTGCTGCTGGCCATCGGCTGGTTGAGCGTGGCGCTGGGGGTCATCGGTATTTTCCTGCCGGTCTTGCCGACCACGCCCTTTCTCCTGCTCGCCGCCGCCTGCTTCGCACGCAGCTCCCCGCGTTTCTACCGCTGGCTGGTGGAGCACCCGCGCCTGGGCCCTTGGATTCGCGACTATCTCGACGGCAATGGCATCCCGCTCAAGGGCAAGGTCTACGCCATCGGCCTGATGTGGTTGAGCATCGGTTTCTCCTGCTACCTGGTCCCCCTGCCCTGGGCGCGCGGCTTCATGCTGACCAGCGCCGTGCTGGTGACGATCTACATCCTGCGCCAGAAAACCCTGCCACCGAGGTAAGTGCGCGCTTTGTACCAGCAGCATCAGCGGGCATGCGACATAAGATCCCACACGACCTTGGTCGACACTGACTAACCCCATGCATCATGCGAGACTGTCCAACCGGGCCCGGAATGCCTGGGTGTTCTTCTGTCCGGAGTTACCATGACGCTGTCCAGCGGGCTGATCGCCGCCGTTGCCCTGGCCTATATGGCCATTATGTTTGCCATCGCTTTTTACGGTGACCGCCGCCACGCGCCGCTGCCACCGCGTATGCGCGCGTGGGTCTATAGCCTGTCGCTGGCCGTGTATTGCACCAGTTGGACGTTCTTCGGCGCCGTAGGCCAGGCCGCCGAACAACTGTGGGCATTTTTACCGATCTACCTGGGGCCGGTGCTATTGCTTGTGTTTGCACCGTGGGTCCTGCAAAAGATGGTGCTGATCAGCAAGCAGGAAAACATCACCTCCATCGCCGACTTTATCGCCGCTCGCTACGGCAAATCCCAATCGCTGGCCGTGGTGGTCGCGCTGATCTGCCTGGTGGGCGTACTGCCCTATATCGCCCTGCAGCTCAAAGGCATTGTGCTGGGCGTGAACCTGCTGATCGGCTCGGGCGCCGACACCACCGGCACCCGCGCCCAGGACACCGCGTTGATCGTGTCACTGGTGCTCGCGCTGTTCACTATCGTATTCGGTACCCGCAACCTCGACGCCACCGAACACCACCGCGGCATGGTGCTGGCGATTGCCTTTGAGTCGTTGGTCAAGCTGTTCGCGTTTCTCGCCGTCGGCGCGTTTGTCACTTACGGCCTGTACGACGGTTTCGGCGACCTGTTCAGCCAGGCGATGCTCGCGCCCCGCTTGGAGGAATACTGGAAAGAAACCGTCAACTGGCCTTCGATGGTGGTGCAGACCGGCGTGGCCATGATGGCCATCATCTGCCTGCCGCGGCAGTTTCACGTCACCGTGGTGGAAAACATCGACCCTCAGGATCTACGCCTGGCCAAATGGGTATTCCCCGCCTACCTGATCCTTGCCGCGCTGTTTGTCGTGCCGATTGCCCTGGGCGGCAAAATGCTCCTGCCCGGTTCGGTGCTGCCCGACTCTTATGTGATCAGCCTGCCCTTGGCCGAAGCCCATCCGGCCCTTGCCGTACTCGCCTTTATCGGCGGTGCATCGGCCGCCACCGGCATGGTGATTGTCGCCAGCATCGCGTTATCGACCATGGTCTCCAACGACATGCTGCTGCCCTGGTTATTGCGCCGCTCCAGTGCCGAGCGCCCTTTCGAAGTGTTCCGCCACTGGATGCTGTCGGTACGTCGGGTCAGCATTGTGATCATCCTGTTGCTGGCCTACGTCAGCTATCGCCTGCTCGGCTCCACGGCGAGCCTGGCGACCATCGGCCAGATCGCCTTCGCCGCCGTGACCCAACTGGCACCCGCCATGCTTGGCGCACTGTATTGGAAGCAGGCCAACCGGCGGGGGGTGTTTGCCGGCTTGGCGGCCGGTACGTTCCTGTGGTTCTACACCTTGGTCCTACCGGTTACAGCGAAAAGTCTCGGCTGGTCCTTCAGCCTATTCCCTGGCTTGACCTGGCTGCATTCGCACCCACTGGGCTTCTCGGTCACATCGCTGACCCTGGGCACCGTGTTCTCCCTGGCGGGTAATTTCACCTTGTTCGTCTGGGTTTCGATGCTGTCGCGTACACGCGTCTCCGAGCACTGGCAGGCCGGGCGCTTCATCGGCCAGGAAACCAGCCAGCGCGCCAGCGCCCGCTCGATGCTGTCGGTACAGATCAGCGACCTGCTCAGCCTCGCGGCACGCTTTGTCGGCGAGGAACGCGCCCAGCAGAGTTTTATCCGCTTTGCCTATCGCCAAGGCAAGGGCTTCAACCCCAACCAGAATGCCGACAACGATTGGATCGCGCACACCGAGCGTCTGTTGGCCGGTGTACTCGGTGCGTCTTCGACACGTGCGGTGGTGAAAGCGGCCATTGAAGGCCGGGAAATGCAGCTGGAAGACGTCGTGCGGATCGCCGACGAAGCCTCCGAGGTGTTGCAGTTCAACCGGGCCTTGCTGCAAGGCGCGATCGAAAACATCACCCAAGGCATCAGCGTGGTAGACCAGTCACTCAAGCTGGTGGCCTGGAACCGCCGTTACCTGGAACTGTTCAACTACCCCGAAGGCTTGATCAGCGTCGGCCGACCGATTGCCGACATCATTCGCTACAACGCCGAACG
This sequence comes from Pseudomonas sp. FG86, assembly GCF_057808775.1. NCBI lineage: Bacteria > Pseudomonadati > Pseudomonadota > Gammaproteobacteria > Pseudomonadales > Pseudomonadaceae > Pseudomonas > Pseudomonas sp. FG86. The sequence continues at coordinate 40,960 of NZ_JBMDIS010000006.1, forward strand.
CGGCCTGTGCGGGCCAGGTGAAGCCGAGGTCCACGTGGCCCGCCGCCTGCACTGGATGCGCCAGGGCCGCGCGCACACCTCAGAGCGCCTGTTCCCGAATGGGCGAGTGATCGAGTTGATCGGCAACCCGATGCCGGGCGGCGGCTTTGTCATGAGCTTCACCGACATCACCGCGTTCCGCGAAGCCGAGCAGGCATTGACCGAGGCCAATGAGGGCCTGGAGCGGCGGGTCACCGAGCGCACCCATGAGCTGTCGCAACTCAATGTGGCACTGACCGATGCCAAGGGCGCGGCCGAGTCCGCCAGCCAGTCGAAGACCCGCTTCCTGGCGGCTGTCAGCCATGACCTGATGCAACCGTTGAATGCCGCACGCCTGTTCTCAGCCGCCCTTTCCCACCAGAACGACGGCCTGTCGAACGAAGCCCGGCAACTGGTGCAGCACCTGGACAGTTCGCTGCGTTCGGCCGAAGACCTGATCAGCGACCTGTTGGATATTTCGCGCTTGGAAAACGGCAAGATCAATCCGCAGCGCCAACCCTTTGTACTCAACGAGCTGTTCGACACACTGGGCGCCGAATTCAAGGCGTTGGCGCAGGAACAAGGCTTGCGCTTCCGCCTGCGCGGCAGTCGCTTGCGGGTCGACAGTGATATCAAGTTGCTGCGCAGGATCCTGCAGAATTTCCTCACCAATGCCTTCCGTTATGCCGACGGCCCGGTGCTGCTGGGCGTACGTCGACGCCAGGGCGAACTGTGCCTGGAGGTCTGGGACCGCGGCCCTGGCATCCCGCTGGATAAACAGCAGGTGATCTTCGAAGAATTCAAGCGCCTGGACAGCCACCAGACCCGCGCGGAAAAAGGCCTGGGCCTGGGCCTGGCGATCGCTGACGGACTGTGCCGCGTGCTGGGCCATCGCCTCAGCGTGCGCTCATGGCCGGGCAAGGGCAGCGTGTTCAGTGTGCGCGTGCCACTGGCGCGCATCCAGACCAGCCCGCAGGTCAAGGTGCCGCAGGAAAGTGGCCTGCCATTGAGCGGCGCGCAAGTGCTGTGCGTGGATAACGAAGAAAGCATCCTGATCGGCATGCGCAGCCTGCTGACCCGCTGGGGCTGTGAGGTCTGGACCGCCACCGACCAGGCGCAATGCGCGGCGCTCCTGGCCGAGGGCATACGCCCGCAACTGGCGTTGGTGGATTACCACTTGGACCACGGCGAAACCGGCACCGAGCTGATGGGCTGGCTACGGGCGCAGTTGGCAGAACCGATTCCCGGTGTGGTCATCAGCGCCGACGGCCGCCCGGAAATGGTGGCCGAGGTGCATGCAGCGGGGCTGGATTACTTGGCCAAGCCGGTGAAGCCGGCGGCGTTGCGGGCGTTGCTGAGTCGGCATTTGCCGCTTTAAAAATGTGGCGGGGGCTTGCTCCCGATAGCGGAGCCTCAGTCACACCCTCCGTGCCTGATCCCACGCCATCGGGAGCAAGCCCCCTCCCACATTTCGGATGACGTTTATTCGGGAAGGTGCGCTACGCCGTCGGAGTCGGTCATCGCGCGCTCCAGCAAATCCGCCGGCAGGCTTTTGCTGGCGCGGGCACCGAGCAATCTTAACTGCTCGGTGCGACTGACCAGATTGCCGCGCCCATCTGTCAGCTTATTGCGCGCTGCACTGTAAGCCTTGTCCAACTGCTGCAACCGACTCCCCACTTCGTCCAGGTCCTGGATGAACAGTACGAACTTGTCGTAAAGCCAGCCGGCACGCTCGGCGATTTCCCGCGCGTTCTGGCTCTGGCGCTCCTGCTTCCACAGGCTGTCGATCACCCGCAGGGTGGCGAGCAAGGTGGTGGGGCTGACGATGACAATATGGCGGTCGAATGCCTCCTGGAACAGGTTCGGCTCGGCCTGCAATGCCGCTGAAAACGCCGCTTCGATCGGCACGAACAGCAAGACGAAATCCAGGCTGTGCAAGCCTTCCAGGCGTTTGTAATCCTTGCCGGCCAAGCCCTTGACGTGATTGCGCAGGGACAGCACATGCTGCTTCAACGCCGCCTGGCCAATCACCTCGTCATCCGCCGCCACGTATTGTTGATAGGCCGTCAGGCTGACCTTGGAGTCCACCACCACCTGCTTATCGCCGGGCAACATGATCAGCACGTCCGGCTGGAAGCGCTCGCCGTCCGGGCCCTTGAGGCTGACCTGGGTCTGGTACTCGCGGCCCTTCTCCAGGCCGGCATGCTCCAGCACGCGCTCAAGGATCAGCTCACCCCAGTTACCCTGGGTTTTCTGGCCCTTGAGGGCGCGGGTCAGGTTTGTCGCTTCGTCCGACAGACGCAGGTTCAGTTGTTGCAGGCGCTCAAGCTCCTTGGCCAGGGAAAAGCGTTCGCGGGCCTCGTTCTGATAGCTTTCTTCGACGCGTTTTTCGAAGGACTGGATGCGCTCCTTGAGTGGATCGAGCAACTGGCCCAGACGTTCCTGGCTGGTTTCGGCAAAGCGCTGCTCGCGCTCGTCGAAGATCTTGCCGGCCAGTTCGGCGAACTGCGCGCGCAGCTCATCTCGCGAACCCTGTAGATCAGCGAGGCGCTGCTGATGGCTGTCCTGCTGCTCGCGCAGTTCGGCGCGCAGGGCAGCCGACAAAGCGTCGAGACGGCGCAGTTCGGTTTCCTTGGCGCTGCGGTCGAGGTTCCAGGCGTGGGCGGCGTCACGGGCGTTGTCGCGATCGATCTGCAACAACTCGACTTCGCGGCGCACGGCAGCCAGGTCAGCTTGCTTGGCGGCATTGGCTTGGCTCAGGTCGCTGATCTCGTCGCGGCTGGCATCCAGTTGAGCCGCGAGGCCTTCCTGGGCCAGTTGCGCGGTGGCCAGGCGCTCTTCGAGCAATTCCCAACCGGCCATGCGCGCGACCAACCGCCGCTGGAGCTGCCAGCACACGGCCAATAGCGGCACTGCGGCCCCCGCGAGGCCCAGGGCAATACTGGTCCAGTCAAAAGCCATAGCCATTCCTGTCATTACCGAAAAGAGGAAGGTTAACCAAGCGCAGGGCCGGAAGACAGCTCAGTCTTTGAGCTGACCCAATTCGCGTTGGGCGCGCCGGTCACCGGCACGCGCAGCCAGGCGCAAGAGGTCATGGCCGATACGGCGGTCACGGGCGCTGCCGCATTCGCGACACATCAGTTGGCCCAGACGGCTTTGCGCAACCACCACGCCATCTCGCGCAGGTTGTTTCAGCAGACGTCCGGCAAAATGCTTGACGTTAGTGCTGTGCCCCAGGCGTGGGCTATCGAGCAGCCACAAGGCGACCTTCAAGGAAAAACGCTTGGGTGCGGTAACAGTCGGGGGCGTGCTGGTAACAGAAGGTGATACTGAGCGAAACTTCATAAAGCACTGTGGGACAAACCGGAGGGCGCGCCACTCTACTCTTTTTTTCGTACACGTAAAGCTGAAAAAACTCTGCACGCCCGTGCTAGAGCAAGCGCTCGGGACAATCCACAGAAGCTGTGGATAACTCAGTGGACAACCCATCTTTAACTCGCGCAAAGGCCCATGGAACGGGGGCCGCAGTCAAACTGACGATTTTTTCACCAATAAAAAAAAGCGATATTTTTCATTGACTTAAATTTTCATCCCAGGCAAATGGCGGCGCAGCAAGACACTTGACAGCCAGGTTACACATCACGCAACCAATGTGCACAAGTACACATCCATTGGTTATATCGCCTGTTTTTTTGATTCGATCTCGCCCAGAACTGTTACCGCTGCGACAACCCAAGGGACTTTTCAAAATCATCCGCGGTCGCCACACTCCCCACACCTAAAGCGCAGCCGTGTACGAACCGATGAAAGGAATTCTGTTGTTCGCCTTACTGTTACTGACCATTTGCGCGACGTCGCTTGGGATCAACGCAGCGCTGCCCTCCCCGGATGGCGCACTGTTTGCCATCGCGATCCTGTTGTCGGCGGCGTTTACGGCAGTGAGTCTGTGCATCGAATTGGGTGAAGGCCGGATCAACGATATGCGCGATGTGATGAAGGTGGTGGAAACCGGCAAGTCCCTGCGCCTGACGCTGGCCACCTATGGCCTGGGATGCTCGCTGGCTGCAGCGGTTACCGTGCTGGTATATCGCGGGCTGCTGGGCGGCTGATTAAAGTTTTTTCGTTAGCACACTTCCTTTCCCTGTTTCAATCCGTTACTATCCGCAGCGTTAGTACCAAGCTGAAAGTCAATTCTGGTCGAACAACTCCCCTGTACAACACGGGATCGACCACCTCGATGGTTTCCAGGTATTCCTTGCGACGACACGGCCTTGAACAAGCAAAGGGTGTCGCGAAGACTCAATACTCTGACCGAACCAGCCTGCAAATTGATCAGGATCTTCACCCTGGGCCCAGAACCTTTGCCCCTGTTGTGTTGCCTGCCCTCCTAAGTACCTACCTGCCAGCCCAAGCGCGCCTAACTTATTAGCGCTTCAAACTGGCTGCTTTGTTCCAGTCGGGTTCTTCGTTCGATCAATGGTGATCAACGTCACTGGAACGTTTTAACGTTGCACGGTTCTTAACCGTGTCATTTGTAGGAACACCAATAATATGTCCACTATCCATACTCAGGATGCCATTCGCACCCTTACCAACGCTTTTGCTCCAATGAACTGCCTGATCATGGCCGCTCGCAAAGGCTGCTTCAGCTTCACCCTGGTCAACGAACACGGTATCGCTCGTCACAGCGAACGCCTGTACCCCGATCAATACTCCAGCGCAGAGCCGCTGCAGGCCGTGATCGAGCGTACCCGTCAGGCACTGGTTGCCTGATCGACCCGAGTCGCTGAAATACAAAAACCCTGTCTAAAACACAGGGTTTTTTATTGCCCGGAATTCGAACCCGACGCTCGCGGATTAAGCTCAAATAGATATAACCGTTATAACTGATTAGAGAAGATGTTTTAAAAACAGTCTTTTACATCACGAATATGACACTACACTTCAACTCAAGCGGCATGATCCGCTTACGACGAGCCTGGGATCCGATTCACTGCTGCCAAGCCCCCCTTCCCAGGCATCGTCGACCACTTTCACGGATTGAGGCTTGTATGGGTATCGCCGCCAGTGAATTGTGTCGTTATGTGATCAGGCCGACGTTATTTTATCTTGGCCACCCTCACCCGAGCGCTGAATCCCTCCTGCTGGGGATTGCCGCCAGCCAGTCGGAATTGGGTTCCGCCCTGCATGATCGACGCGGCCATGGCCTGTACAGCATCACCGAAACCCGCCACCGCGCGCTCTGGGACGACTACCTGGCGCTGGATCCCGAGCGCGCCAGCCTCGTACGCGGGCTGGCCAGTCAACATGCGTTCCTCAGTGCGCCCCAGTTGGAATTGACGGTTAACTTGCGTTACGCCACCGCCATCGCCTGGCTGCTGGTGGAACAACATCGCCCAGCCTTACCACCGCCCGGCGATGTGCTGGGAATGGCACGTATCTGGAAAGAAATATTTCACCCTCAAGGAAGGCTGCGCGATTTCGCCCAAGCCTGGCAAACCTGTGTTTCACCCATGAATCACGTGGCCTGCTGACCGGGCAATTTGCAAGATTCGGCAAAAAACCGGAATTTTGGTCGGATTGTCCTACAAAACGGCTCTATCTCCTGCATTACAGCCTATAGCGCGATGTTAATTTTATTGATACTTTCCGCAGCGGTGATCACCACGGAGTTCTAATAATGAAAAAAGTAATGCTCAAGACCACACTTAGCCTCGCCGTTGCCATGGCCTCTTCCCACGTCTTCGCAAGTGGCTTTGCCCTTAACGAACAAGACGTCGCAGGAATGGGGACAGGTTTCGCAGGACGTTCCTCCTCTGCCGAAAACGCAAGCACTGTCTTTGGTAACCCTGCCGGTATGGCCCGCCTTGAAGGCCAGCAAATTACCGGTGGTGCTGCAGCGATCGATGCTTCGACCGATATCAAAAATGCCAGCGGCCGCTCCAGCGGGTCCAACAAAGGCGACATGGTGCCTTTTACTGCCGTGCCATTCGGTTTCTACACCAATAAACTCAACGAACAATGGGCTGTCGGTTTCGGCGTCTATGCTCCGTTTGGCCTGGTGACAGACTACGAAAGTGGCTTCCAAGGTAAAGCTTTTGGCAGCAAGAGCGAAGTGACGGTCATCACCTTCCAGCCTACGGTGAGCTACGCCTTCAACGATCGGGTATCCATTGGTTTTGGCCCGACCATCAACCGTATCGCTGGTACGCTTGAGTCCGATATCAACCTGCCAATCGCTGGTACCGGCTCCAACAACATCAAGATCAAGGGAGATGACACCGCCGTCGGCTTCAATGCCGGCCTGCTGGTTCAAGCCACTGATACAACTCGCGTGGGTCTGACCTACCACTCGAAAGTGAAGTACAAGCTCGAAGGCCATACTGAAGTGACCAAAGGCACCAACGTTCCAGCTGTGCTGCTGAACAATGGCCGCTACGACGCGTCGCTGAAGATCGACACGCCTGAATCCTGGGACTTCTCGGTTACTCAAGACATGAGCGACGCGTGGAAACTCTACGCAGGCGCTACTTGGACCCGTTGGAGCCGCTTGAAAGACATTACCGTCAACAACGAAGGTGTATCGGCCGCCGCCGGTAGCGGTGCCTTGGCTCCGCAAATTGTCGGCACCATCAAGGAAGACCAGAATTGGCACGACACTTGGGCCTATGCCTTGGGTACCTCGTATCGTGTCACCAAGCAAGTGGTGCTGCGTACCGGCCTGACCTTCGACCAGTCGCCGACCAACAATACCGACCGTTCGCCGCGCATCCCAACCGGTGACCGGACTATCTTCAGTCTCGGCCTGGGTTACGATGTAATGCCGAATATGACCGTTGACCTGGCTTACTCCTACCTCAAGGAAGAACCAGTCAAGGTCGCTCGCGCCAACGCATTGGGCCAGTCCTACAATGCCAAGTACGAAAACAGCGCCAACGGTTTCGGCCTGGGTGTGACGTACAAGTTCTGATCCAACGCTCATTAAAAAGCCCCGCTCTCCTGTAAAGGAGGCGGGGCTTTCTACTGGGCAATGCTCAGGGTTTCGACGCCAGCGCCTCTTCCACTGCCTTGATCAACTCCGGACTGTCCGGCTTGGTCAGGCTGGAAAAGCTGGCAATCACCTTGCCCTGGCGATCCACCACATACTTGTAGAAATTCCACTTCGGCGCGTTGGTCTGTTGCGCCAGCACCTTGAACAGGTGCACCGCATCCGGCCCCTTGACCTTCTGCGGCTCGGTCATGGTGAAGGTCACGCCGTAATTCACGTAGCAGACCTTGGCGGTCTCTTCGCCGGTCTTGGCTTCCTGCTTGAAGTCATCGGACGGCACGCCAATCACTTCCAGCCCTTGGCCCTTGTAGCGTTGGTACAACGCTTCGAGGCCTTTGAACTGCGGGGCGAACCCGCAGAAGCTGGCGGTGTTGACGATCACCAGGGGCTTGCCGGCAAAGCGCTGGCACAGGTCGATGGATTCCTTGGCGCGCAGCTTGGGCAACTGGCCTTCCAGCAGCGGCGGACAACTGGCGGCCAGGGCGGCACTGCCAATGGCCATTAGGACGGGTACAGCGAGCCAACGCATCTGCATGTCGTGTGTCCTTAAAAATATTCAGACCACGAACTTAACAGATCGCCATACCCAGTTGCATCAACGCCAGCCCGCCATGCTGCCAGCCCCACCAGGCCAGCAGCACCAGGATCAACCCCGCGACGAGGATCAGACCACGTAACGCTACACTCATGCCGCCTCCATCTGCGCCTGCAAGCGCGCCACCGGCCGCTCGCGTACCGGCCAGTTCAGGGCGGCGGCGAGCAGGCTCAACAGAATCGCCACCTGCCAGATCAAATCGTAGTTGCCGGTTCGATCATAGACCACCCCGCCCAGCCAGCCACCGAGGAACGAACCGAGCTGGTGGAACAGGAACACGATCCCGCCGAGCATGGAGAGATTTCGCACACCGAACAACGTCGCCACCGTGCCATTGGTCAGCGGTACGGTGGACAGCCACAAAAAGCCCATGGCCATGCCGAACAGGTAGGCCGTGATTTCCGTCACCGGCGCCCACAGGAACAGCATGATCACCACCGCGCGTAACAGGTACAGCCCCGTCAACAAGCGCGGCTTGGACATGCGCCCACCGAGCCAACCGGCGGTGTAGGTGCCAAAGATATTAAACAGGCCGATCAACGCCAGTACCGTCGTACCGACCGTGGCGGGCAGGTGCTGGTCCACCAGGTACGCCGGCAGATGCACACCAATAAACACCACCTGGAAACCACAGACGAAAAAACCGAACGCCAGCAGCCAGAATCCGGAATGGGAACAGGCTTCCTTCAACGCTTCCCGCAAGGTTTGCTGGCCCGCCAGGGTCGGCAGTGGACGGTCCTTGAGCATGGCCACCAGCGGCAGGATCAACGCGACCATCAAGCCCAACGCCAGCAAGGCTACTGACCAGCCCAGCCAACTGATCAAGCCCAGGGTACCCGGCACCATGGCGAACTGGCCGAAAGACCCCGCGGCGCTGGCAATGCCCATGGCCATGCTGCGTTTCTCCGGCGGAACGGCGCGGCCCACCACCCCAAGAATCACCGAGAATGATGTGCCGGATAGACCAATACCGATCAATAACCCCGCACTCAGCGACAACGACCATGCCGAATCGGACATGCCCATCAACACCAGCCCCGCGGCGTACAGCACCCCGCCGATGAACACAGCCTTGGTCGCGCCAAAGCGGTCGGCCAGGGCCCCGGTAAAGGGTTGCGCCAGGCCCCAGATCAGGTTCTGCAAGGCGATGGCAAAGGCAAAGGTCTCACGACCCCAGCCGAATTCGGCGCTCATCGGCGCCAGGAAAAGCCCGAAGCCATGCCGCACGCCCAAGGACAACGCCAGGATCAGCGCACTCCCCACAAGAATCCAGCCACTGGTGCGCCACATCGAGGTCATTTCTTATTCTCCGCTCGCGGGTATATACCCGCTTATAGTCGAACAAACCCGCGTTCAGGCGAGCTCATCCAGCAAGGCCAACAGGGTTTCGCGTTTTTCCGCGCCCAATTGATCGATCAGTTTTTGCTGTGCCGCTTCCCAGGCCGGCAAGGCGGCGGCCAATCGTGCTTCACCCGCTTCGGTCAACAACACCAGGCGGTTGCGCTGGTCATCCCCTTCGATCAACCGTACCAGGCCCTCGCCCTCCAGTACCCGCAGGTTACGCCCCAAGGTGCTGCGATCCAGGCCCATGGCTTCGGCCAGGCTGGAAATACTCGGTTGATCCAGGCGCTGCAAGTTACACAGCAAAGAATACTGGGCAACGTTGATCCCGAAGCCGTCGAGAGCGCCGTCGTAATGCCTGCTGACGCCACGGGCGGCGCGTCGCAGGTTGGTGCATAAACATTGGGAGGCAAGCATGGAGCGTGTATATACCCGCGATTAACGAAATGCAAGAAAGTGTTACAGCGCCAGGCCAACCAAGACGACCACTTCCAGCAGTTCCAACAGGGCACCTGCGGTGTCGCCGGTGGTTCCGCCCAGGCGCTTGACCATCAGGTGGCGCAGGCCCACGAAGCAGAACGCCGCCAGCAGCACGGCGATCCCACCGTTGAAGCCGCCGATCAGGATGCAGGCCAGGCCACTGAGGATCAGCACCTGCTGGCCGACCACCCTGGGCAGATGATCCGACAGCGCCTGGCCCAAGCCACCGGCGCGCACATAGCGCGTGGTCAGGAACAGCGCCAGCATCGACGCCCGCCCGATCAGCGGTGCCAGGATCAGCGCCGCGCCATTGTGCTGCTCGATCAGCGCCACCAGTGCAGCGAATTTAAGCAGCAACACCAAGCCCAGCGTGACCACGGCAATCGGCCCGCTGCGGGGGTCCTTCATGATCGTCAACGTGCGCTCGCGATCGCCGAAACCACCGAGCCAGGCGTCCGCGCTGTCCGCCAGGCCATCCAAGTGCAAACCACCACTGAGCAGCACCCAGGCGGTCAGCAACAGCGCGGCATGCAGCAACAACGGGGCCCCGGCCAATGCCACATTCAGGGCCCATAGCAGCAACCCGAACAACAAGCCAACCACCGGGTAAAACAGCAACGATCGCCCCAATTCCTGCGGCTGCGGCATACCCGGCAGGCGAACCGGCAAGCTGCTGAGGAACTGCAGGGCGATCCAGAACGGCAGCATCTTCAGGTACCTTCCTTCAACGCGCCGTCGGCGCCGACCTGCAGGCTGAACAGGCCACCGTGCGCGACCTCGACGTTCAACAGTTGCTCACGTGGCAGGCCACGCGCGCGCGCCAACAATAAACGCATCACACCGCCATGGCTGATCAACAGCACGCGCTGGCCGGCATACGCCTGATGCAAGCGTGAGATGGCGCCCAGGACCCGCGCAGAAAAGTCACTGACGGGCTCGCCATCAGGCGGCGTAAAGCGGTAAGGGTCGGCCCAAAACAATCCCAGCCCTTCGGCATCGGTCTTCATCAGCGCCGCCGCGCTCTGCCCTTCCCAGGCGCCGAAATGCAGTTCCTGCAGATCTTTTTCCAGGCTCACCGGCAGGTTAAGCGTCGCACCCAATTGCTGGGCAAAACGCGCACAGCGTTGCAGCGGCGAACTGATCACGCGGTCCCACGGCCCCTGACCCAGCACCGCGGCGTGCATCTGCGCCCACCCCTTATCGGTGAGCGCATCATCGAGGCTGCCGCGCAGGCCGCCACCCAATTCGGTTTCGCCGTGGCGCAGCAGGTCCAGGTGCAAGGTCATGCCGGGCGGTCTGCCACAGCGGCTTCGGCGAATGTCGCCATCTGCCCGTGCAACGCACAGGCCAGGCGCAGTAACGGCACCGCCAGCGCCGCACCACTGCCTTCGCCCAAGCGCAGGCCGAGGTCCAGCAACGGCTGCGCCTCGAGGCGTTGCAACACATGGCGATGGCCAGGCTCGGCGCCACGATGGCCAAACACCAGCCACTCGCGGCAGGCTGGGTTCATGCGTGTGGCGACCAGCGCGGCGACGCTGCAGATAAACCCGTCTACCAGCACCACGATGCCGGCCTGGGCACACGCCAGGTAGGCCCCGACCAGCGCCGCGATCTCAAAACCACCGAGGTTGAACAGGGTGTGCAATGCATCATCGCGCTGCCCGGCATGCCGGGCCAGGGCGAGCTCGATGACCGCCACTTTGTGGCTCACGCCTTGGGCATTCAAGCCCGTCCCCGGACCGGTCAGGTCACTCACCGGGCAATCGAGCATGGCGCAGGCCAACGCACTGGCGGCGGTGGTGTTGCCAATGCCCATCTCGCCGCCGATAAACAGCTGGGTGCCGTGCTCCACGGCGCGCTGGACGCTATCCCGCCCGGCTTGCAGCGCCAGGCGCCCCTGCGCTTCAGTCATCGCCGGGGCGTTGACGAAGTTGGCGGTGCCCGCACCGATATTCAAGTGACGCACGCCGGGCAGTGCCAGCGACGTCGTCACGGTACCCAGGTCGATCACTTCCAACTGCGCATCCAGCTGCCGCGCCAACACACTGATCGCCGCGCCGCCGCTGATAAAGTTATGCAGCATCTGGCCGGTAACGGCCTGGGGATAGGCCGACACGCCCTCCGCCACCACGCCGTGGTCGCCGGCAAAGATGGCGATCCACAGGTGTTCGACCGACGGCTTGACTCGGCCTTGCAGGCCCGCCAATTGCACGGCCAGCGCTTCCAGCTGGCCCAGGGAACCGGCCGGCTTGGTCAATTGCTGCTGGCGTGCCAGTGCTTGTTCGTATGCTTGAGCGTCAATCGCCTTACAGGGATTAAGCCACCAGGTGTCAGTCATAACGCAGTACCTTTCAACGTCAGGGGCAGGCCGGCCACCGTCAGGACAACACGCTGACAACGCTCGGCCAAGGCTTGATGCAGCCAACCGGCTTCATCCACATAGCGGCGAGTCAATTCGCCCAGCGGCACGACACCCAAACCGGTCTCGTTGCTGACAAAAATGATTTCACCTGGCAGCGAGGCCAGGGTGTCCAGCAGTTGGTCGCGTTCCAAGACCAGGCGCTCGGGGTTGTCGAGCATCAGCAGGTTGGTTAGCCAGAGCGTGAGGCAATCGACCAGCAGGCAGCGGCCGGGCGCGGCGTTGTCGCGCAGCACCCGGGCCAGTTCGAGTGGTTCCTCGATCAGCCCCCAGGTGTCGGGGCGACGCTGGCGATGCAGGGCGACGCGGTCGTTCATTTCGCCGTCCAAGGGTTGGCTGGTGGCGATATAGAGGACAGGCAGGCCGCTGTCGCTGGCGAGTTTTTCAGCCAGGCGGCTTTTGCCGGAGCGCGCACCGCCGAGAATCAGTTGGCGCATGGCGCGACTCCACATAAACGGCGCAATAACCCGGTATCCAGGTGATGCTCCACCAAGTCCGCCAATCGCTCGATATCGCGCTCGCGCAACGCGTGGTAATCCACGGCCTGTACCGCCTGCAAACCGGCCCAACGCAACAAGGCACTGCAGGCGGCGGGCGTCTCGAACACGCCATGCAGATAGGTGCCGAGGATTTGTCCGTCCGCGCTCTGGGCACCGTCGCAGCGGCCATCCTCCAGGCGTACCGCGGCGCGCTCCAACGCACTGCCCGACGTCACGCCTGCGTGGATCTCATAGCCACTGACTTCGGCATCCTCCAGCAGCAGGCGCCCGCGCACATTGCGCAGTTGTTTCTCTGCTTCCAGGGTCGTACTGAACGCCAGCAACCCCAGGCCGTCACTGGAACCGGGAGGCCCTTCCAGGCCCAGTGGGTCGTGGACCTGCTCGCCGAGCATTTGCAAACCGCCGCATATCCCCAGCACCTTCCCGCCATAGCGCAAGTGCCGTGTCACGGCGGCGTCCCAGCCGTTGGCGCGCAGGTAGGCCAAGTCGCTGCGAACGCTTTTCGAGCCCGGCAGGATGATCAGGTCGGCCGACGGAATCGCCTGGCCCGGGCGGACAAACTGCAAATCCACCTGGGGATGCAGACGCAACGGATCGAAATCGGTGTGGTTGCTGATGCGCGGCAGCACCGGCACCACCACCCTGAGCACCTGCGCTGCCTTGTCGATCTGGCGCTGGTCGATGCCGTCCTCGGCCTCCAGGTGCAGGTCCATCACATAGGGCAAGACGCCCACGACCGGTTTGCCGGTGCGTGCTTCCAGCCAGTCCAGCCCTGGTTGCAGCAACGCGATGTCGCCGCGGAAACGGTTGATGATAAAGCCCTGGACCCTGGCCTGTTCGCTGGGCGACAGCAATTCGAGGGTGCCGACCAGGTGGGCGAACACTCCACCCCGATTAATGTCGGCGATCAGCAGCACCGGGCAATCCACCGCCTCGGCAAAGCCCATGTTGGCGATGTCATTGGCGCGCAGGTTGATCTCTGCCGGGGAGCCCGCGCCTTCCACCATCACCACCGGGTAGGCTGCGCTCAACCGTGCATGGGAAGCCAGTACTGCCTGCATCGCGATGGCTTTGTAGTCGTGATAGGCCACCGCGTTCATGCTGGTCACCGCGCGCCCATGGATGATGACCTGGGAGCCGGTGTCGCTGTTGGGCTTGAGCAGCACCGGGTTCATGTCGGTGTGGGGCGCCAGGTTCGCCGCCTGGGCCTGCACCGCCTGGGCGCGACCGATCTCGCCGCCTTCGGCCGTCACGGCACTGTTGAGGGCCATGTTCTGCGGCTTGAACGGCACGACCGCCACGCCCTGGCGCACCAGCCAGCGGCATAGCGCGGTCACCAAGGTACTTTTGCCGGCATCGGAGGTGGTGCCCTGCACCATCAGCGTACTCATGCAACGTCCTTATAGGCGGTCAGCGCTTCATCCAGGCGCAGCCAGTCTGCTTCCGTGTCTGGCAGGCCGAAGCGCAGGCTGCTGTCGTGTACGAACAGACGCAGCAGGATGCCGCGCTGGGCCATGAATTCGTGCAGCCGTTCGGCGTGCGGGGTGATCAACCACTGGAACAGGGCGCAACCGCCCTGGGGCTGAAAACCATGCCGCTCCAACAATGCGAACAAGCGCTGGCCGGCTTCAATGCAACGCGCGCGCTGTTGAACCTGCCCGGCGGTGTCGCGCAGGCAGGCCTGGCCCAGTACTCGCGTCGGACCGCTGACGGCCCAAGGTCCGACCTGTTCGGCCAATAGCTTGAGCAACTTGCGTTCGGCCAGCACAAAACCCAGTCGAACGCCGGCCAGGCCGAAGAATTTACCGAACGAGCGCAGCACGATCAGGCCGACCTGATGGGCCTGGCCCGCCAGGCTCAACTGCGGGGTCACGTCCATAAAGGCTTCGTCCACCACCAGCCAACCGCCACGCTGGGCCAGCCGTGTATGCCAGTCGAGCAGGCGTTGCGGCGCCAGGCTCAGGCCCGTGGGGTTATTAGGGTTGACCACCACCAGCACATCAAGGCTGTCGAGAAAGAAATCGACCTCTTGTTCCTGCACTTCGCGCACCACGTAACCCGCGCGGCGCCAGGCCTCGGCGTGCTCGGCATAACACGGCGACAGCACGCCGACCTTGCCGGCACGCCGCAGGCGCGGCAGCAGCTGGATTGCCGCCTGGGAACCCGCCACCGGCAATACGTGCGCCACCCCGTAATATTCGCTCGCGGCCTGCTCCAGACCGTCGTCGGTTTCCGGCAAGCGTGCCCAGGCCCGCTGTGGGATCTCGGGGATCGGCCACGGCCATGGCGCCAGGCCACTGGACAGGTCGAGCCAATCGGCTTCGGCAATGCCGTATTGAATCGCCGCCTTGCGCAGGCGGCCGCCGTGTTCAAGCATAGAATTGCGCCCCTGCACATAGGATCAGCAACCACAACCATACGCCGCGTTGCACCAGTTGCCAGCCACGGTCGATGGCGTCGGCATCGGCCGGTGGACCTTCTCCCAACTGAGGGCGCTGGTGCACCTCACCATGATAAATCGCCGCACCGCCCAACTCGACGCCCAAGGCGCCTGCGCCAGCGGCCATCACCGGCCCGGCATTCGGGCTGTCCCAGGTCGGCCCCTGGGTGCGCCAGCACTTGAGCGCCAGTCGAGTCTTGCCCAGCAACGCGTAAGTCAAGGCCACCAGGCGCGCAGGCACATAGTTGAGTACATCGTCGATCTTCGCCGCGGCCCAGCCGAAGCGTTCGAAGCGTTCGTTGCGATAGCCCCACATCGCGTCGAGGGTGTTGCTCAGGCGGTAGAGCACCACACCCGGCACGCCGGCCACCACGAACCAGAACAGCGCAGCAAATATTGCGTCGCTGCCATTCTCCAGCACCGACTCGGTGGCGGCACGGGCGACTTCAGTACGGTCCAGTTCGCTGGTCTGGCGGCTGACCAGGTAGCTCACGCGCTTGCGGGCCTCATCCAGGTCATCGCTGCGCAGGGCCTGGGCCACCGGAATCACATGCTCGCCAAGGCTGCGCATGCCGAGGGCGCAGTACAGTGCGAGCACCTCCAACACCCAACCGATATAGGGTGCCCACGACAACGCGGTGGCCAACAGCGTCAACGGCACCACCGCTATCACCCACGCGGTCACGCCGTGGCTGCGCCAGCCACGGCCACCGCTATTGAAACGTTGCTCGATGCGTCCGGCGAAATTGCCAAACGCCACCAGCGGATGCCAGCGCCTGGGTTCACCCAGCAGCGCATCCAGCGCCACCGCGGCGACACACAGCAAGGCCACACTCATTGACTTACTCCCCACACATTCTCATACAACATGTCACTCAGCGGACGCGGTTCGGTCCAGCCTTCGAGCTGCAGCATCGGGGCCGGGTAGAAGGCGTCGACCGGCCCCAGGCACAGCACCGCCAGGGGTTTCGCGCCAGGCGGCAAACCCAGCAGGTCGGCCAGGGCCCGGGGTTCGAACAGCGAGACCCAGCCCATGCCCAAGCCCTCGACGCGCGCGGCCAGCCACAGATTCTGAATCGCGCAGGCCAGGGAGGCCATGTCCATTTCCGGCAAGGTACGTCGCCCGAAGATATGCCGCTCGCGATCGTCCATCAGCGCCGCCACCAGCACTTCGGCGCAGTCATGGATGCCTTCGACCTTGAGCTTCATGAATTCATCGGAGCGCTCGCCCAAGGCTTCGGCGGTGCGTATACGTTCTTCCTCCACCAGTTGCTGGATCTGCCCTCGTAGCTGGCGGTCGCTGATGCGGATAAAGCGCCAGGGCTGCATCAAGCCGACGCTGGGCGCCTGATGCGCGGCCTGGAGCAGGCGATGCAGCAAATGCGGGGCCACCGTGCCGCCGGTGAAATGGCGCATGTCACGGCGTTCGGCGATGGCGCGGTAAACGGCGTCGCGCTCGGCCGGGGGGAAAGCGTTGTCACTCATGGGACTGGGCTGACTCAAGGTCGGGCGCAAACAGCGCGGCAACCGCACGGGGATTGGAGGGGAAGTAGAAGTGCACGTAGGAAGCGGTCATCCGCCCTTGCCGATACACCGCCTCGGCACCCCGCCCGCCGTTGGGGCTCAAGCCACGGGCGATCGGTTGCCAGTCGGTGCTGGTCAGGGAATGGTGGTAGGTGTGCCCGCGCAATACGCCTTCCGGCAACTCGACGCTTTGCAGGGCAAGGGCCGCCAGTTTCTTCTGCATCACCGCATCCCCCTGCAACAGGCCGACCAGCTCGGCACGGGTGCCGTCGACATCGGTGAGCGAGTCCAGCAGGTAGAGCATGCCGCCACACTCGGCAAGCAAGGGTTTACCGGCAGCATGATGGGCACGGATGGCATCGAGCATCGAGGTGTTTTCCGCCAGCGCCTGGTGATGCAGCTCCGGGTACCCGCCTGGCAGATAGAGGCTGTCGGCCTCGGGCACTTGGCGATCATGAATCGGTGAGAAAAAGCGCAACTCGGCCCCCATCGCCCGCAATAGATCCAGGCTGGCGCCATAGGTGAAGGCAAAGGCTTCGTCACGGGCCACGGCGATGCGCACACCGGCGAGCAGCGGTTCGGCTTCGATCACTTCAGGCGCGGCGAAGGTCACCGGCGGCGGCAAGGCAACTTCACAACTGTTGCCCAGGGCCTGGGCAGCGGCGTCCAGGCGGACGTCGAGATCATTCAGTTCGCTGGCTTGCACCAGGCCAAGATGGCGGCTGGGCAACTCAATCCCGGTTTCACGGGACAACGCGCCGTACCAGCGCAAGCCTTCGGTGAGGCTCCCTTCGAGCAGTTGCGCATGGCGCAGGGTGCCGACACGGTTGGCCAACACACCGGCAAACGGCAAGTCCGGCTGATAACGCGCCAGGCCCAGGGCCAGGGCACCGAAGGTCTGGGCCATGGCGGTGCCGTCGATCACCGCCAGCACCGGCACACCGAAGTGCCGCGCCAGGTCAGCGCTGGACGGCGTACCGTCAAACAGGCCCATGACGCCTTCGATCAGGATCAGGTCGGCCTCCCCTGCCGCTTCCCACAGCAAGCGACGACTTTCCTGCTCGCCAACCATCCACATATCCAACTGATACACCGGCGCACCGCTGGCGCGTTCGTGGATCATCGGGTCGAGGAAGTCCGGGCCGCATTTGAACACGCGTACCTTGCGCCCCAGGTTGCGGTGCAAACGGGCCAGCGCAGCGGTGACCGTGGTTTTGCCCTGGCCGGACGCCGGTGCGGCGATCAGTACGGCCGGACAATGACGGGGCTGATTCAAAGTTCGACGCCCTTCTGTGCCTTGATACCGGCCTGGAACGCGTGCTTGAGCATGCCCATTTCGGTGACGGTGTCACCCATCTCGATCAACTCCGGCTTGGCGCCACGGCCGGTAACCACCACGTGCTGCATCGGCGGACGGGCTTGCAGGTCGCTCAGTACCTGGTCCAGGTCGAGGTAGCCATGCTTGAGGGCGATGTTCAGTTCATCCAACACCACCAGGCCGATGCTCGGGTCTTGCAGCAGTTCGCGAGACACGGCCCAGGCGGCCTCGGCGGCGGCGATGTCGCGCTGGCGGTCCTGGGTTTCCCAGGTGAAGCCTTCGCCCATGACGTGAAAGCGCACTTGTTCGGGGAAGCGCCGGAAGAACAATTCTTCGCCGGTGCTGTTACGGCCTTTGATGAACTGCACCACGCCGCACTGCATGCCGTGGCCCATGGCGCGCGCGAGCATGCCGAACGCAGAGCTGCTTTTGCCTTTGCCGTTGCCGGTCAGCACCAGCAGCAAACCGCATTCGTTCGGGGAATTGGCAATGCGCTCGTCAATCACGGCTTTTTTGCGCAGCATGCGCGCCAGGTGGCGTTCGTCGCGGTCGGGGGAATCGGTCATGGCAGCTCTCCGTTGGGGCTGGACAAAAACGGCGGGCAGGAAAAAACAAAAACAGACAGCCAAGCATCGCCCACCGTGATGCTGTTGGATGATCCAGGCCGGTCTCCGGACTCATGAGTGGCTCGCTTTATAGAAAGCAGGCCGACGCTGCGCCTTCCCATATCGCAGCGCGATACAGTGGCCAATAGCACCGTCTTGACTCATTTACCGTTGCGGGGGCAGCGCCGGAATTGCGGCAACACTGTGTACAAGTGCGCTCACTCACCGGCTTCCCTGTTTCACTCAGTCGACCCTTGGGTCACAGAGCACCTGAAACAAGTCGCGAAGGTTAGTGGGTTGGGGGGGGAGCGTCAATTAAAGCTGGCCTTGCACTTGAACCATCGTGCCGCAGCACTCCTCTACCCTTACAGGCATTCAGGAGAAAACCATGCATAAAACAAGACTCGCCCTACTGATCATGGTCGCAGGCACCCTCGCTGCCTGCGGAGAAAGCTCGACCTTGAAGGTATCGGATGGCACCGGCCCTTCGCCCCAACTGCCAGAGCCCAACAAGACCCTGATCCCCACCGTGAATATCGCCCCAGCCATTGGCTGGCCTGATGGCATGAAGCCAACCGCCGCCGCGGGCACCCAAGTGACAGCGTTCGCCGAAGGCCTGGATCACCCTCGCTGGCTGTATGTGCTACCCAATGGCGATGTGTTGGTGGCCGAAACCAATGCGCCGCCCAAGCCGGATGACGCCAAGGGCATTCGCGGCTGGGTAATGGAAAAGGTCATGGGCCGTGCCGGTGCCGGCGTGCCCAGCCCGAACCGCATCACCTTGCTGCGCGATGCCGATCACGATGGCGTCGCCGAGACCCGCACGGTCTTCCTGGAGAATCTCAACTCGCCGTTCGGCATGACCCTGGTGGGCAACGACCTCTACGTGGCCGACTCAGACAAGCTGCTGCGCTTTCCCTATCAACCGGGCGAAACCGCAATCACGCAGGCCGGCACCACGGTGGTCGACCTGCCGGGCGGCAGCATCAACCACCACTGGACGAAAAACGTGGTGGCCAGCAAGGACGGCAGCAAGTTGTATGTGAGCGTCGGTTCCAACAGCAACGTCGGCGAGAACGGCCTGGAAGCGGAACAAGGTCGGGCGGCGATCTGGGAAGTCGATCGCGCCAGTGGCCAGCACCGGATTTTCGCTTCGGGCCTGCGCAACCCCAACGGCATGGCCTGGGAACCGCAGAGCGGCAAGCTGTGGACCGCGGTCAACGAGCGCGATGAGATCGGCAGCGACCTGGTGCCGGACTACATCACCTCGGTCAAGGATGGCGCGTTTTATGGCTGGCCATTCAGCTACTACGGGCAACATGTGGATGTGCGTGTCACACCACAGGACCCGGCCCTGGTCGCCAAGGCGATCGCACCAGACTACGCCGTCGGCCCGCATACCGCTTCGCTGGGGCTGACCTTCGCCGAAGGCAGCAAATTACCTGCACCGTTCGTCAACGGCGCCTTTATCGGCCAGCACGGGTCATGGAACCGCAAGCCGCACAGTGGCTACAAGGTGATCTTTGTGCCGTTCGAAGGTGGCAAACCCAAGGGGCAGCCAGTGGACGTGCTGACCGGGTTCCTCGACAAGGATGAGAACGCTATGGGCCGGCCGGTGGGTGTGGTGATCGATCAGCAGGGGGACCTGCTGGTGGCGGATGATGTGGGGAATAAGGTGTGGCGGGTGTCTGCAGTTAAGTAACTTTTCTCAAGACCACCACAAAAAATGTGGGAGGGAGCTTGCTGCCGATGAGGGCGTGTCAGTCCATGCATTCAGTGACTGACACACCGCTATCGGGAGCAAGCCCCCTCCCACATTGGGTTCGGTGTCTGGCTTAGGGATTGCGGGCCAAGTGCTCAGCCGGCAATACGCGCTTGGCACTCAGGTAGGCGTTCTGCCAATAGGCTTTGGACAAGGTGTCCAGCTTCACCGTACCGCCCGTTTGTGGCGCATGCACAAAGCGCCCTTCGCCTACATAGATCCCGGCATGACTGACCTGTGATCCACCACCGGTGGCGAAGAACAGCAAGTCACCGGTCTGCAGGTTTTCTTCGCTGACATCCTGGGCGCGCATCACGATCAATTCGCGAGTGGTGCGCGGCAGGGAGATGCCAGCGGCATCGCGGTAGACGAAGCCGATCAAGCCACTGCAATCAAAACCCGAATCCGGCGTATTGCCGCCCCATCGGTAAGGCGTGCCGACCAGGCCCAGCGCGCGGAAGAGCACATCTTCAGCAGCAGGCGAGAAACTTTGGCTGGAATAGTTGAACACCGGCTTAGGCTTGGCCGCTACGTGAGCGGGCGGCGGTGTGCGGCTTGCGCAGGCGCTGAGGAGCGCGGCGCAAACAATAAGAATCAGGCGGGCCGAGGTCGACATGTGCAGAACAATCCTGGTCTGGATGCGGCTTTCGCTGCCGAACGCTGAAAACCAGAACGCGCAAGCAAAGCTTGCGCGAACGGATTACAACAATATCCAGGGATTCTAGCGCTTACACGTCAAACTTCAAGTATCACTTTAACTTTACTTGCTGGCGGTAACCGTTGTCGGGGCCATGGCGAGTGCGCGCTTGGCTTCGATAAAGGTTTTGCTCCAGTAGCTGTCACCCAGGTTGTCGACTCGAACACCGCCACTGCGACGGCTGCTGGAGTGGATAAACTGGTTATCGCCCAAGTAGATACCGGCGTGACTGACACGACCACGGCCTGCAGTACTGAAGAAAAGCAGATCACCGGGCTTGAGGTTGTTGCGCGCGACCAACGGTGCTTTCACGTTGATCATTTCGCGAGTGGAGCGTGGCAGGTTCATGCCAGCTTCTTCACGAAACAGGTAGCCGATGAAACCGCTGCAGTCGAAACCGGCTTCAGAGGTACCGCCGAAACGGTAACGGGTACCGATCAGGGACATGCCGCGTTCGAGGATGCTGTCGGCCAGAACGGGAAGCTGATAAGGCTTGCTGCCGGCAAAGTCGGCCAGTTCCTTTTCGGTTGCCACTTCTTCTTCGTAAACAGTAGAAGACTGTGCAGCAACAAATTTTGCCTGGGCTTGCTGTTGGGTTTTGTGCTGCTCAGCCACTTGTTGAGGGTGGGAGGCGCAACCAAACAATAGGGTAACGAGTGCGAGAGGCACGAGGGGTGCGAAGCGATTTAGCATGGGCACGACCGTGGCTGATGTGTAAAGAAGTCGAGACTATGCCTTCTATCACATCGATTTGCAAATTCAATCGTGATCTATGTGACTTACTGTTTGCGCCATGACATCTAAGCCCTTAATACCCTATACGTGCCTTTTGCGCGGCCAAACCGGCCAAAACGCAGGTTTTCTGGCGCCTGGAATTTGCCGAAAGCCCCGAAAAACAAGGGCTGACTACCAGCCGAGGGTTTCTTTCAAGAAGGGAATGGTCAGCTTGCGCTGGGCCTGCAAAGAGGCCTGGTCGAGCTGTTCGAGCAGATCGAACAATGCGCTCATGCTGCGCGTGCCACGGGTGAGGATAAAGTGCCCCACCTCATCGGTCAGGTGCAGGCCGCGACGGGACGCGCGCAATTGCAGGGCTCGCAACTTGTCTTCGTCGGACAGGGGGCGCATCTGGAAGATCAGTGCCAGGGTCAGGCGCGATTTCAGGTCGGCCAGTTTGACCGGTAGCTCACGGGGCGAGGTGGACGCGGCAATCAGCAGGCGGCGGCCGCTGTCGCGCAGGCGGTTGAACAGATGAAACAGCGCCTCTTCCCAATCAGCTTTGCCGGCAACCGCCTGCAGGTCATCCAGGCACACCAGCTCATACTGCTCAAGGTTGTCGAATATCGTGATACCGCGGTCCATCAACTCGGCCAAGGGCAGGTAGACCGCCGGCTCGCCCATTTGCTCGAAGCGCAGGCATGCGGCTTGCAACAGGTGGGTCCGCCCCACGCCATGCTTGCCCCACAGATAGATCAGGCTTTCAGTCCACCCGGCGTCGGCTTCGCAGAGCCGCTCGACATAGCCGAGTGCAGCGGCATTGGCGCCTGGGTAGTAATTGATAAAGGTGGCGTCATCACGCAGACGCACACCTAGGGGCAGCTGAATCGGTTTCATGCTGACTGAACGGCTCCAATCGAACCGTTAGTGGCCTCTGTGTAAAGTTTGCAAAGTTTATACCCGTGACGCCGGGCGCACAATGCAACAGACCACAAGCAAAATCAAAGGTTTGCGTTAACTTGCTGGATTCAAGCGGAATATTTGACACGCAGGCGCCAGAAACAACAAACCCGGCCATCGACCGGGTTTGTGACACTGCAATTACAACTCGGGGTCTTCGACACCCGTATACACATCCGAATCCTTGTACAGATCATGCAGATGGCGCACCAGGACCATGATCACCGCCGCCACCGGCAGCGCCAGCAGGATGCCGGTAAAACCGAACAACTCACCGCCCGCCAGGATCGCAAAGATCACCGCCACCGGGTGCAGGCCGATACGGTCCCCCACCAGCAGCGGCGTGAGCACCATGCCTTCCAGGGCCTGGCCGACCATGAATACCGCGACAATCCCCAGCATCGGGTACAAATCGCCGCCAAACTGGAACAACCCGGCCACCAGCGCCGCGCCGATACCAATCACGAAGCCCATGTAGGGCACGATCGCGGCGAGCCCGGCGATCAAGCCGATCAACAGGCCCAGCTCCAGGCCGATCGCCATCAATCCGGCGGCGTAGATAACCCCCAGGGCCAGCATCACCAGTAACTGGCCACGCACGAACGCGCCAAGCACCTCGTGGCACTCCCCGGCCAGGGACACAATGCGCTCCTCGCGGTCGCGCGGCAGCAGGCTGCGGATCTTGGCCATCATGATGTCCCAGTCCCGCAACAGGTAGAACGCCACCACCGGGATCAACACCAGGTTGGTCAGCCAGCCGATCAGCGCCAAGCTGGAAGCCGTCGCCTGGCTGAGCACGACACCGACGATATCGGTGGTCTGGCCCATATGCTCGCTGATCGCCGCCTTGACCTTGTCGAACTTCCAGAAGCCATCCGCCAGGCCGAGCTTGGCCTGGGCCCACGGCATCGCCGTGTGCTGCAGCCAGTCGAGCATCTGCGGCGCCAACTCATAAAGGCGAAACAGTTGCTTGGCCAGCATCGGCACCAGCACCAACACCAGCGCGGTAATGATCAACGTAAACAGCGCAAACACCGCTACCACGCCCAAGGTGCGCGACAGCCCGGCTTTCTCCAGGCGATCCACCACCGGATCGAACAGGTAAGCGAGCAGTAACGCCACCAGGAACGGCGTCAGGATCGAATGCAGCAGGAACACAAAAACGCACAGCAGGACGATCCCGCCAAGCCACACCCAACGACGCGCATCCGCCATAAACCACTCCATCTGTCATTTGCTTCCTGCTTCTATATAGAGCAGGAAGAACATTTACCAACGAAAACGCAGTTGCGCCTGAGGCTGGGCTACCACAGCCGGCCGGGTACCATCTGCCACGGGCTGCTGAACCGGCGCCTCTGCGGCAGGAATCTCCTGCAACTTGGCCAGGCTCAACTGGGTACGCAACTGATCGGCGCTGCCGTTGACGCGATACACAATACGATTGCCGTCAACGAGCTGCGGCTGGCCGCCGAACGGCTCCAGCAGATGCCCCAGGGCGGCATACCGCTCCAGGTTCATCCCCTGCACTTCCAACAATTGTTCTGTGCTGACACCCGGCTTGACCGCAAAGCGGGGAGCCAGTTTTTGGCTCACGGCCAGCATCACTGCATCGGCGACGGCAGCGGTGTCGGCCCCTTGCGCGGTGCCCTGCTCGCTCTTGTCGCCCAGCCACAGGCGCCATTTGGCTTGCCACTGGTTGCCGTCCTGACGCGCATGCACCGCCAGCAAAGCGTCGGCGCCATAGCGTTCGGAGGCCGCGCGCAAGGGCGTGGCATCGGCACTTTCGAGATTCGGCGCAGTGGCGACGACCTGCTCATCCAGATCGCCCAGCGGCAGGCGCAATGGCAAGCCACGATGTTGGGCCGCACGGCGTAGCGCTTGGGCGACGGCCTGACCATCGCCCACCAGGCTGCTGCCGTCGGTGGAGTCGTTCAACCACCAGCCGAGGATCGATGGCCGGTTGCTGCCCCAGATCGGCAGGCCGGCTTCACGCAAGGCGCGATCAGTGCTGACCGGGTCGAAATCCACTTGCAGGCTTTCCGGTGGGCCGGCGTCGTAGCCATACTGGCTGATGATTTGCTGCGGGTCCTTGCGCACCGCCGCCAGGCTCGGGCCGTCGGCGGCCTTGGCATCACCGGTGAGGCGGATGACCAAGGTCTGCACGGCGCGCTGGGTCGCCTGGTCACGCTCTTGCGGGGACTGACTGCTGACCGGTTCAAGTACTTGATACAGGCCATTGAGGGTTTCGGCATGACTCGCCAGGCTGGCCAATGACAGGCAGCCTACAAAAAAGAATTTACACAGACGCATGGAAGATTCCCGAACGACAAATTTAGCGGCTGGAACAGACCGCGCGAACCCGGTTTCCCAAGGCTGTGACCACAGCGACCGGTAAAACATTCACGGAGTCTCGGTAAGTTTTCGTACTGTCATAACGATAGCGAGTTAAAGGCTATACCTTAATACGTGCCTGGGCAGGCCCGGTTAGCATTTTTTTAACCCGCTTTTTTTATCTATGTGGCCCTGCCCGTCGGCCCGAGGATGGCCGCTGCCCCTCAAGCCTGATAAAATCGCGCGCCTTCGCAGACCGTCAACGGCTGGGCCTCTTCATGAAAGCCTTCGCCAGCTCGGTCGTTACCCCTGAATCCCCCCTAAAGGCCTGGATCATGAGCAAGCAACCCTCCCTGAGCTACAAGGACGCCGGTGTAGACATCGACGCCGGTGAAGCATTGGTCGAACGCATCAAGAGCGTCGCCAAGCGCACTGCGCGCCCCGAAGTCATGGGCGGCCTGGGCGGTTTTGGCGCCCTCTGCGAGATCCCGGCCGGCTACAAGCAGCCCGTGCTGGTCTCCGGCACTGACGGCGTGGGCACCAAGCTGCGCCTGGCACTGAACCTGAACAAGCACGACACCATCGGCATCGACCTGGTCGCCATGTGCGTCAACGACCTGGTGGTGTGCGGCGCCGAGCCGCTGTTCTTCCTCGACTACTATGCCACTGGCAAGCTGAACGTAGACACCGCTGCACAAGTGGTGACCGGTATCGGCGCCGGCTGCGAACTGTCGGGTTGCTCCCTGGTCGGCGGCGAAACCGCTGAAATGCCGGGCATGTACGAAGGCGAAGACTACGACCTGGCCGGCTTCTGCGTTGGCGTGGTAGAGAAGGCCGAGATCATCGACGGCTCCAAAGTGGCTGCCGGCGACGCCCTGCTCGCCCTGCCATCGTCCGGCCCGCACTCCAACGGCTACTCGCTGATCCGCAAGATCATCGAAGTGTCCGGCGCCGACATCGAGAACACCCAGCTCGACGGCAAACCGCTGACCGACCTGCTGATGGCTCCGACACGCATCTACGTCAAGCCACTGCTCAAGCTGATCAAGGACACCGGCGCGGTCAAGGCCATGGCCCACATCACCGGTGGCGGCCTGCTGGACAACATCCCGCGCGTACTGCCCAAAGGTGCCCAGGCGATTGTCGACGTGGCCAGCTGGCAGCGTCCGGCGGTCTTCGACTGGCTGCAAGAGAAAGGCAACGTCAATGAAACCGAAATGCACCGCGTACTGAACTGCGGCGTCGGCATGGTGATCTGCGTGGCGCAAGAGCACGTTGAAACCGCGCTGAACGTTCTGCGTGAAGCGGGCGAGCAGCCTTGGGTCATCGGCCAGATCGCCACCGCCCCTGAAGGCGCTGCGCAGGTTGAACTGAAGAACCTCAAGGCTCACTGATGTCCCAGACCTGTGATGTCGTGGTGCTGCTTTCCGGCACCGGCAGTAACTTGCAGGCCCTGATCGACAGCACGCGTACCGGCGATAGCCCGGTGCGCATCGCTGCGGTGATCTCCAACCGCAGCGACGCCTACGGCCTGCAACGCGCCAGGGATGCGGGCATTGAAACCCGCACCCTGGATCACAAGGCTTTCGAAGGTCGCGAGGCCTTCGACAGCGCCTTGATCGAACTGATCGATACCTTCAACCCTGAACTCGTGGTCCTTGCCGGCTTCATGCGCATCCTCAGCGCTGACTTCGTGCGGCACTACGCGGGGCGCCTGCTGAATATCCACCCTTCCCTGCTGCCCAAGTACAAAGGTATGCACACCCACCAACGCGCCCTCGACGCCGGCGACAGCGAGCATGGCTGCAGCGTGCACTTTGTCACCGAGGAACTCGATGGCGGGCCTCTGGTCGTACAGGCAGTGGTTCCGGTAGAGTCTGACGACTCGGCGCAGACGCTTGCGCAACGGGTTCATACCCAGGAACACAGGATTTACCCGCTGGCTGTTCGCTGGTTTGCCGAGGGGCGGTTGATTCTTGGTGACCAGGGTGCATTATTGGACGGCCAGTTACTTGCGGCCAGCGGCCACTTGATTCGAACCTAGGAGATTTTATGCGTCGCGCCTTGCTCTTCGCTTTTGCGCTGTTCGCCTTGCCCGCCGTGCAAGCGGCAGACCTACACCCGTTCTCCGCCAGCTACACCGCCGACTGGAAACAGTTGCCCATGAGTGGTTCGGCCGAACGCAGCCTGACCAAGAACGGCGACGGCTCCTGGACCTTGAACTTCAAGGCGTCCATGATGATCGCCAGCCTGACCGAGACCAGCGTGATCCTGTTTGACAAGGACACCCTGCAACCCAAGAGCTACACCTTCGAACGGGGTGGCTTGGGCAGGGCGAAGAAGATCAACCTGGACTTCGACCAGACGACCAAGAAAGTCACCGGTTTTGAAAACAAGGACCCGGTCAACGTGCCCCTGCAAAGCGGCATGCTTGATAAGTCGACCTACCAGTTGGCCCTGCAGCGGGATGTCGCTGCCGGCAAGAAAAGCATGAGCTACAACGTGGTTGAAGGCACCGATGTCGACACCTACGACTTCCGCGTGATCGGCCCGGAAAAAGTCCAGACCAAAGCCGGCTCCATCGACGCGATCAAGGTCGAGCGAGTGCGTGACCCAACCCAAAGCAAGCGCATCACCCAGATGTGGTTCGCCAAGGACTGGGGCGGCCTTCTGGTCGCCCTGCGCCAGGTGGAAACCGACGGCAAGGAATACAACATCATGCTGCAAGATGGCACCGTTGACGGCAAGTCTGTCAAAGGCAGCTGATGAGCTGATGTTCAATAAAGGAGCCTCGTTGATGCGGGGCTTTTTTTCGCCTGGCTTTTCACGCCGGGCCGCTATCGCCATCGGGGGCAAGCGCCCTCCTCCACTGGGAACGCATTCCAAATGTGGGAGGGGGCTTGCCTCCGATGGCGGGCGGCTGGGTCAATAAAGCAGTCAAAGCCTGACCCAGACATGAAACTTTTGTCATAAAACCCAGCGCCCTGCGACGCAATGTCGCGGTTTACGGGGCCTGCGGGATTGTTGCGTTTCCTGCAATTAATTGTTGCAGGGAAAATCAGTTTACTTAGCAAGCTAACAAAACATATAACAAAGGCCTGCGACGACTTGCCGCAGATCAACCAGAGATTGGAGCAAGCAGATGACTGTAAAAGTGACTGAACGCGACGACGAACATATGTCCCACGAAGCGCTGGGCCATGGGATTCACATCTGGGATGTCCACCAACAAGACCTGCTGGTCGGCATGTTTCACAACGAGAGCGACGCTCATAATTATAAAAACGAGCTCGAATCGCTTGAAATGAAACGCCAGGCCCAGAGCTCCTGAAACACTGAAATCAAGTAGGCGCCGGCCCACGCAGCCAGGCCGTCTACACACGACAGACCCCGCCATTGAGCGGGGTTTGCCGTTTTTAATCGTGACCGTCTTTGCCTCAGCCTCGACAACTGTATTGAAAAATACATATTTCACGCCGCCCCAGCCCACCTCCCGCACACCCCTATCACAACGTTGAAGCAGCCCTTTACACAGGCCTCGACGCCCCTTGCCTTGCTTTTGACCACCCGAATCGTTCGCGCCCCACCTCTCCCCCCGAGCCTCTGAATAAACCTTTCAGCAAAAAAGTAACAATAAATAGACAATTGGTAATAGTTCTCGATACCATTCAGCCGCTTTTCACTCAGGCTCACGGATAGGGAACTCCACTTGATGCGCGGACACAGCCGTACCCCAGAACAATTGTTGCTTGAACGTTGGAGCGAAGCACTTGCTACCCCGCAATTTCAGGCTAACAACATCACCCTCGACGCTCTGATCAACGCCCTGGCCCCCGCCGCCGAGCGTAGCTTTCAACGTTTGATCCAAGCACTGTTTCGTGAAGGCCTGCTGGCCCCCAGCACCCGCACCTATGACGAACACGGACACTGCTGGCTCGCGCTGCCTGACCAGAGCCGCCTGCGTTTCGATCACCTGCTCCCCGGCCGCATGGCCAGCTGGGACGTGCGTGGCCGGGTCACCCTGCTGCGTGATGATCATCCTGACCTGAATATTCAGTTCCCGTCGCAGCTACTGACGCTGCTCAACAGCAGTCTCGAATCACCTGCCGACCCGGAGGTCCTGGGCCGCCTCAACACCGAAATCGACGACAGCTTTGTCAACGATACGCTGTGCCTCGCCTTTCATGAGCAATGGACACTCAAGCTCCATGCGGCAATGGACCCGATGCACCAAAGCAACCTTTTGAGCCACCTCAAGCATGACCCCAGTGTGACCAATCCGACCTCCACGCTTGAGCAATGGGGCACGCTGGGCCATCCCTGGCACCCCAACTACAAGACCAAACTGGGTTTGAATACCCACCAGGTCATCGATTTCTCACCGGAATTCGAAGCCCGTTTTCCGGTGTTCCTGTGCGCCCTGCATCGCCAATTCGCCCATGTGGAAAGGCTGGCGGGCACCGCGGATTACTGGCAATGGTGGCAACATCATTTCCCCCAGGCCGCCCGGCAGCTGACGGCGCAGTTGACCGCTCAAGGCCTTGAGGCTGGCGATTATCTGCCGCTGCCGGCTCACCCTTGGCAGGCCCGCCAAGAGTTACCGCAATTGTTCGCCAACGAAATTGGAGACCGGTTGTTGGTGCTGACCGATATCGTTGCGTTCACCGCCCACCCGACCATGTCGTTCAGGACCGTGCTGCCTGAAGGCCGGTGCAACGCACCGATGGTGAAACTTCCGGTTTCACTGCGCCTGACCAGTGTGCAGCGCACTGTTTCGCCACGTTCGGCGCGCATGGGCCCACGGATCAGCCACCTGCTGCAGACGATCCTCGAGCGCGAGCCTTCGATCCAGCAGATCCTCAGCATCGTCCCCGAGCGGATCGGCGTGCATTTCAAGCCGCAACCGGCCAATGATGAACACTCCCGCCACCTGGCCGTACTGTACCGTGACGCCCCCCAGAGCCTGCTCCAACCGGGTGAAATGGCCGTGCCGGTCGGCAGCCTGTTCGCGATCGACCAGCACGGGCAGCCGCTGCTGCGCCAATGGGTGCGACTGAGCCAAGGCAAGGACGACACAGCTGCCCTGCTCGCGTTCTTTCGGGACTACGCCGCGATTGCCGTACCGGCGCTGCTGGGCATGTATTTACGTTATGGCGTGGCCTTCGAAGCTCATCAGCAGAACTCCTTCATGGTCATGGCGGCTGACGGGCAGTTGAGCCGCCTGCTCTTGCGTGATTTCGGTGATATCCGGATCGACCGCAAGACCTTGCACGCCCATAGCCTGGACATCGAACTGCACGATCCCAAAATGACCCTGTACGACGATGCCGGGTTCGTGCGCGACAAACTGCTGCACACCGTATTCATGTGCCACCTGGGCGAACTCGTGTTGCTCAGCGCACGCCACTTCGACGTGCCCGAAGTGCTGCTCTGGAACGAACTGTCGACACAGGTCAGCCAGTGCTTCGACGACTTGCGCAACGAGGTCGAACCACAGCGCTGGGAGACCGAGCGCAAAGCGTTGCTGGAGCAGGACTGGCCAGCCAAGTCGTTCATGCGCATGCGTCTGCTGGAGAGCCATGCCGATATCGTCGGGCGTTTGCCGAACCCGCTGAGCGCCGCCGCCAATGCCGGCTAACAACACCGCACTGCGGCTGCTGGTAGTGATTCAGTTGGTGTCGATGGGCGCCATGGAAATGAGTGGACCTTTCTGGCCGCTGCAAATCCAGAAGCTGCTCGGCGTCGCCAATGCCCAATACACCGGCCTGCTGTCCTCGCTGGTGTACGCAGGGCCGATGATGGCGGCGATGATCCTGACCCCCATGTGGGGGCGACTGGGTGACCGCACCGGGCACAAGCCAATGATCATCCGGGCGTTGCTGGCGTTGGCGGTGTGCCAGGGCCTGGCCGCCGTGACCTTCGATCCTTGGCTGCTCGTGGCAATCAGGGTCGCGCAAGGGGCACTGGCCGGTTTTATCGCCGCGGCGCAAGCCTATGCACTGGCCTGCTGCGGCGACGGCGGGCGCGGGCACATTCTGGCTCGACTGCAATCGGCGACCGCCGTGGGCTCGCTGGCCGGACCGGTGTTGGGCGGCTGGTTGATGGATGTCTCGGGCTTTGCACTGCTGTGCTACAGCGCCACGGCGGTGTGCGTGTTGTGCGCGGTGATCAGCCTGTTCTTGCCCACCGACGCACCACGATCACGACCAACACGCAGCGCAACGCCGACCGCGCTGCCCAAAGGCTGGCTCGGTGCGATGCTGGGAATCATCGTGTTGATCCAGGCGGCCAAGATGATGCCCCAGCCGTTTTACGCCTTGTACGTCGCCGACGTGCTACACGCTCCTGCGTGGCTGATCGGTGCCAGCTATGCCGCCAGCGCACTGACCCTGGCGCTGTCCGCACCGTTATGGGGGCGCCTGTTCGACCGCCATCAACCGGCGCACACGCTGCGCATCATCGAGTGGGTCACGTGGTCCTGTGCCTTGACGCTGGCGTTTACGGCACTGGCCAGCGAATGGCTGGGATTCCTCGCCAGCCGGCTCCTGTGGGGCGTTTGGCAGGGTGCATTGCTGCCAGTCGCCTACACATTGATCGCCAACACCGTTGCGCCCAGCCAGCAGGGCTTTGCCCTGGGCCTGGGCAACAGCGCCGCCAAAGCCGGTGCGCTGTGTGGCGCGCTGATCGGCGGTATCGGCATGGGCATCGTGGGCCTGGCGCACAGCTTCTGGCTGGTGGCACTCACGTACGCCTTGGCCGCCCTGGGCATCCGCGCGATTCGTTCGTTCACCCGAACACCCGAGACATCCGGTTTTTCTGTCAATACTTCTAACAACTGAAAGGCAAGGTCATGAACAAATCGCAACTGGCAGTTCTGCTGCCGCTTCTAGGGTCGATAAGCGTGCCCGCCTGGGCCGATGAGAGCGAAGGTACGCAAGCCGCACCCACCAACCTGCAACTGCAGGCCACGGTCGTGTCGGCCACCCGCAGTGAAACCAGCATCGCGGCGATCCCCGGCTCGGTGCAGGTGATCAGCGAAGAGCAGATCCGCCAGCAAGCGGGTGCCGGTCGCCGGGTTGCAGACATCCTCGGGCAACTGGTACCAGGCATCGCCCCTTCCAGCGGCGGCATGAGCAACTTCGGCCAGACGCTTCGTGGGCGCAATACCCTGATCCTGATCGACGGGGTATCCCAGAACGCCACACGTGACAACTTCCGCCAGCTCAACAGCGTCGCGCCGGAAAGCATCGAGCGTATCGAAGTCATTTCCGGTGCCAGCAGTGTCTACGGTGCGGGCGCGTCAGGCGGCATCATCAACATCATCACCAAGCGCAACAAAGGTGAAGAGCTGGCGTTGAGCAGCAAGATCGGCATGACCACCGGCAACAACTTCAGCCATAAAGGTTTCTCCTACGAAGCGTTCCAAAGCGCCACGGGCCGCAGTGGCCCGGTGGATTGGTATCTCTCGGCCAACGCTGTGCAACGCAACGACCAGTTCGACGGTAACGGCAAGCGCATTCCCCAGGACACGTCCCAGGGCAGCAACATGGACACCGACACCTACGACCTGCAAGGTCGCTTCGGCTACGAGCTGGATGACGACAAGAAAATCACGCTGTCCCTGCAAGACTACAAGGACGAACAAGACACGCGTTACACCAAGAATCCACGCGTCACCAACACCGCAGTCGCGGTAAAAGGCCTGGACCTGGACGATCAACCGTTCACCCACAACCAGGCAGTAAACCTCAATTACGCCGATCAGGATTTCTACGGCCAAAGCCTGCAGGTCGAAAGTTATTGGCGGCGTGCCGACGCGCTGTTCTTCCCCGACCTGTCCAGGGGCCGCGCGGGCGTGTCCGACAACAACAGCGTGCAAGATGTTTACGGCCTGCGAGCGGCCATCGACACGCCAATGCCGGACATTGGCACGGCGACCGGCAACCTGGTGTGGGGTGCCGATTATGATCATGAAACCTCACGTCAGCGTGGCGACCAGTACCGGGTCAACGGCCTCACCTACACCAAGACCGGTACCACGTTCGAACTGGGGCCGGACATCCAGACCACCACCAAAGCTATTTTTGGCCAACTGTCCTACGACATCGATGACTGGACCCTGCGTGGCGGTGTACGTCGCGAGTGGATCGAAAGCGACATTGCCGACAGCATTGCGTACGGCGAAATCGTCCAGACCGGTAATCGCGCGACCCTGCCAGGGGGCACCCTCAAATACGATGACACCCTCTACAACCTCGGGGCGGTGTACCACCTGAGCGAAAACCAGGATGTATTCGTCAACTTCAGCCAGGGCTTTTCCCTGCCGGACATCCAGCGCTTCCTGCGCGACGTCAGCAGCACTTACGACATTCAAAAACTGAATGCCCAGGCCCTGAAGGTCGACAGCTACGAGCTGGGCTGGCGTGGGAATTGGGACAAGTGGCTGGCGAACGTCACCGCGTATGAAAACACCTCGGATGTCACTCAGTTCTACGATGCCAATGATCGTGTGTTGCGCCTGGTAAACCAGAAAGAGCGCGTGCGCGGCATCGAAACCAGCCTGACGTACAACGTCACCGATCAATGGTCGGTGGGTGGGACTTACGCTTACGCCAAAGGCGAAACTCGCCAGAATGGACAATGGATCGACTTGCCGGCGACACGTATTGCCCCCGCCAAGACGACGGCCTTTGTTGGCTATGACCGCGGCGACTACAGCGTGCGCTTGCAAGGCATGCGCCTGGCCGACTACGACGCGGCGTTCAAAGACAACAACGGCCGCGATATCCAAGGCTACACGCTGGTCGACCTGCTGGGTTCCGTGAGACTGCCGGTGGGTCGCCTGGAAGGTGCGGTGTACAACCTCAGCAACCGCAACTACCAGAACATGTTCGCCCAGGCCAACGCCCGCGCGCCTTACCCGAATGCCGAGGGTCGCACCTTCAGCATGAGTTACGCCGTGGATTGGTAACCACCTGACGCTGCGCGCTAAAACACAAACCCCGCCTTTTGAGCGGGGTTTGTTGTTTTACAGCCTTACCACATCAGATCATCAGGAATCTGATAGGCCGCATACGGATCGTCCTCGTCCGGCACCTGGCTTTCGGTGAGGATATTGAGCTGCACGATACGCTCCGGTGCGCGCTCCTGGATCTTCAGCGCCGCTTCGCGCGGGATCACCTCATAGCCGCCACCGTGATGCACGATCGCCAGGGAGCCGTTGCTCAGCTTGTTGCGCATCAACGTATTGACCGACAGGCGCTTGACCTTCTTGTCATCCACGAAGTTGTAGTAGTCCTCGGTGGTCAGCTTGGGGAGGCGCGAGGTCTCGATCAGTTGCTTGACCTGGGCCGTACGGGCCTTGGCCTCGGCTTTTTCCTGTTGCTGACGGTTCAACTCCTGGTCACGCTTGACCTTCTCGGCCATCGCTTCCTGGGCCAGGCGCGCCTGGGTGTCATCGGCCTCGGCCTGCCCCTTGTGGACCAGGCGCTGCTGTTTCTGTTTCTCTTTGCCGACCTGCTTGGCCTGCTTTTGGTTGACCAGACCTGCTTTAAGCAACTGGTCGCGAAGGGAAAGGCTCATGGTGCTTACTCACTTAGGCAACTGCTCAACCGCAGCTGGACACGTTCTTTTCCTGGCGTTTGGCTTCGCCCCACAGGGCGTCCAACTCTTCGAGGGTGCAATCTTCCATGGATTGGCGCGTATCGCGCAATGCCTGTTCGATAAATCGGAAACGTCGCTCGAATTTGGAATTGGCGCCGCGCAAGGCGGTTTCCGGGTCGACCTTGAGGTGACGAGCCAGGTTGACCGCCGCAAACAGCAGGTCACCGACTTCATCGGCGATGGCCACCGGATCGTTATCGGCCATGGCTTCGAGCACTTCGTCCAACTCTTCGCGCACGTTATCCACCACCGGCAAGGCCGCCGGCCAGTCGAAACCGACCTGGCTGGCGCGCTTCTGCAATTTGGCGGCACGGGACAAGGACGGCAAGGCCGTCGGCACATCGTCGAGCAAGGACAGTTGCTCTGGCGCGTCGGATTTTTCCGCACGCTCCTCGGCCTTGATCTGCTCCCAGCGTTCCTTTACCTGTTCTTCGCTCAGTTGAGGAATATCCAGTGGCGCATACAGATCGCCGGTCGGGAACACATGGGGATGACGGCGAATCAGCTTGCGCGTGATGCTGTCGATCACCCCGGCAAATTCGAAACGCCCCTCTTCCCGCGCCAGTTGGCTGTAATACACCACCTGGAACAACAGGTCGCCCAACTCACCTTGCAGATGATCGAAATCGCCGCGCTCGATGGCGTCGGCCACTTCGTAGGCCTCTTCCAGGGTGTGCGGGACAATGGTGGCGTAGGTTTGCTTGATATCCCACGGGCACCCGTATTGCGGGTCTCGCAGGCGGCTCATCAGGTGCAGCAGGTCTTCAAGTGAATACATCATTCTATTTCCGATCAGGTATGAACACCGCCGATCAAATGTGGGAGGGGGCTTGCCCCCGATTGCGGTGGGTCAACCAAGAATCTGGTACCTGACACTCCGCTTTCGGGGGCAAGCCCCCTCCCACATTTCAGACTGTGTTCATCCAGATGTTCATGGGGTACGGTTGCGCCGCGTCTCAATGATGTTCGGCAACTGGGAAATCCGCCCCAGCAACCGCCCCAACGCGTCCAGCCCCGGGATCTCGATGGTCAGGGACATCAACGCCGTGTTGTCCTCTTTATTCGAGCGGGTGTTGACCGCCAGCACGTTGATCCGCTCGTTGAGCAGCACTTGCGAGACGTCACGCAGCAAACCGGAACGGTCGTAGGCGCGGATGATGATGTCCACCGGGTAGGTGAGCACCGGCACCGGGCCCCAACTGACCTGGATAATCCGCTCCGGCTCGCGCCCGCCCAGTTGCAGCACCGAGGCGCAGTCCTGGCGGTGAATGCTCACGCCACGGCCCTGGGTGATGTAGCCGACGATGGCGTCGCCCGGCAGAGGCTGGCAGCAACCGGCAATTTGCGTCAGCAGGTTGCCCACGCCCTGGATCTGGATATCGCCACGTTTGCCAGGCTTGTAGCCGGTGGCCTTGCGCGGGATGAGCTCCAGTTGCTCGTTGCCACGCTCCGGCTCCACCAACTGCTGGGCCAGGTTGACCAGTTGCGCCAGGCGCAGGTCGCCGGCACCGAGGGCGGCGAACATGTCTTCGGCGACCTTCATGTTGGCCTTCTCGGCCAGCTTGTCGAAGTCCACCTGGGGCAGGCCGAGGCGCGCCAATTCACGTTCGAGCAGGGTCTTGCCGGCGGCGACGTTCTGGTCGCGCGCCTGCAATTTGAACCAGTGGACGATCTTCGCCCGCGCCCGCGACGTGGTGATGTAGCCCAGGTTCGGGTTCAGCCAGTCGCGGCTCGGCGTACCGTGCTTGCTGGTGATGATCTCGACCTGTTCACCGGTCTGCAGGCTGTAGTTGAGCGGTACGATGCGCCCGTTGATCTTGGCGCCACGGCAGTTGTGGCCGATTTCGGTGTGTACGCGGTAGGCAAAGTCCAGCGGCGTGGCGCCTTTGGGCAAGTCAATGGCGTGGCCGTCGGGGGTGAAGATATAGACCCGGTCCGGCTCGATATCCACGCGCAGCTGTTCGGCCAGGCCGCCGATATCGCCGAGTTCTTCGTGCCACTCCAGCACTTGGCGCAGCCAGGAGATTTTCTCCTCGTACTGGTTGGACCCGGCCTTGACGTCGGTGCCCTTGTAGCGCCAATGCGCGCATACACCCAGCTCTGCCTCTTCGTGCATGGCATGGGTGCGGATCTGCACTTCCAGCACCTTGCCCTCGGGGCCAATCACCGCCGTATGCAGCGAGCGATAGCCGTTTTCCTTGGGGTTGGCGATGTAGTCGTCGAATTCCTTGGGGATGTGCCGCCACAGGGTGTGGACGATCCCCAGCGCGGTGTAGCAATCGCGCATTTCCGGCACCAGCACGCGCACTGCACGCACATCGTAGATCTGGCTGAAGGCCAGGCCCTTGCGCTGCATTTTGCGCCAGATCGAATAGATATGCTTGGCGCGGCCACTGATGTCGGCATCCACACCCGTGGCCTGCAACTCGGCCCGCAATTGGCCCATTACGTCGGTGATGAAGCGCTCACGGTCGAGCCGCCGCTCATGCAGCAGGGTAGCAATTTGTTTGTATTGGTCGGGCTCAAGGTAGCGAAAGGACAAATCCTCCAGCTCCCACTTGATATGGCCGATACCCAGGCGGTGGGCCAGGGGCGCGTAGATGTCGAAGACTTCGCGGGCGACGCGGTTGCGCTTCTCGTCATCAGCGGTCTTCACCGCACGGATCGCGCAGGTACGTTCGGCCAGCTTGATCAGCGCGACACGCACGTCGTCGACCATCGCCACCAGCATCTTGCGCAGGTTTTCCACCTGGCCCTGGGTGCCCAGCACCATCGATTGGCGCGGGCTGAGGCTGGCACTGATGGCGGCCATGCGCAGCACGCCGTCGATCAGCTTGGCCACCACCGAACCAAAGCGCTGGCCAACGGTAGCCAACGGGATGTGCCCTTCACGCACGCCGCGATAGAGCACGGCGGCGATCAGCGAATCCTGGTCCAGCTTGAGATCGGCGAGGATCTCAGCGATTTCCAACCCGGTACGAAAGCTGGAAGTGCCCTCCGCCCACAGGTTCTTGGCCGCATTGTCTTGCTGTTCAGACTCACGAGCGAACTCGCAGGCTGCTTTCAAGGCTTCACGGTCCAGTGCCGGGTCGACACTGACGGCATGATCCAGCCATGCCTCGAGATTGATACTGCCGTCGGTGTTGATCGGCTGGTGTGCTCTCACCTGTACCATCTTGCTTACCTTCCCTACGACGCACCTTCGATGCGCCAGAATCATCGCCGACCTTTTTACTGCGAACTCCGTGGCAGGTCATAGGCCTTGGAGATCGCAGGCCAGTCGGATTAAACGGGCATCCTAGCCCGCTTCAAATAACGCCATGGCCTCGACATGCGCTGTCTGCGGAAACATGTCGAGGATCCCGGCACGTTTTAGCCGGTAGCCTTGCTTGACCAGCTCAACCGTGTCCCGCGCCAGCGTCGCCGGGTTACAGGACACATACACCAGGCGCTTGGCCCCCAGGGTGGCGAGCTTGCGCACAACCTCCAGGGCACCATCGCGGGGTGGGTCCAAGAGTACCGCAGAAAAGCCCTGTTTGGCCCATTCCACGTCATTCAAAGGCTGGGACAAATCGGCCTGAAAAAACTGCACATTATGCAAATTGTTGCTGACTGCGTTGAGTGCCGCCCGATCCACCATGGCCTGCACGCCTTCCACCGCCACCACTTCGCGCACCTGTTTCGCCAGCGGCAGGGCGAAGTTGCCCAGGCCGCAAAACAGGTCCAGCACCCGCTCATCGGGTTGTGGTGCCAGCCAGTTCAGGGCCTGGGCGACCATCGCCTCGTTGACCCCGGCGTTGACCTGGACAAAATCCCCTGGTCGGTAAGCCAACTCCAAGTCCCATGCGTCCAATCGAAAACCCAGCGACTGATCAGGCTCGACAGGCTCCGGCTGGCCTTCGCCATGCAGCCACAACTGGGCTTCATGGAAGTTACAAAATTCTTTCAGGATCAGCAGGTCCGCATCCGACAACGGCGCCATATGCCGCAGCAACACGGCGCTGGACGACCCGCTGAACACCTCCACATGCCCCAATGCCTGAGGCTTGCTCAAGCGACGCAGCATGTTCGGCAGACGCTGCATGATCGGTTGCAAGGCCTGTACCAGCACCGGGCAATCGTCGATGGCGACAATGTCCTGGCTGGCCACGGCGCGGAAACCGACTTCCAGTTTCTTGGCCTTGGCATCCCAACGCACGGCCACTCGGGCGCGACGCCGATAGCCAAACTCCGGCCCGCTCAACGGCGCGGCCCATTCTTGCGGTTCGACACCGGCCACACGGGACAGTTGCTCGGCGAGCATGCGCTGTTTCAGGGCGAGTTGTTCGTCATGGGGCAAGTGCTGCACGCTGCAACCGCCGCAGCGGCCAAAGTGCGCGCACGGTGCCGGGCGGCGTAATTCGCTGGCCTTGAACACCCGCTCGGTACGCGCCTCGACCACCTTGCCGTGGGCGCCCAGCACCCGCGCTTCCACCTCTTCGCCGGCCAACGCGCCGTTGACGAACCAAGTGCGCCCCTCAAAGAACACGATGCCACGGCCATCATTGGCCAGGCGCTCGATGGTCAGGCGCTGCTTCTTGCCTACAGGAATCTGCGGGGCCCGGCTGCCGCCCGTCGGTTGGAAGCGCAGGCCTCTCTCGTGCTTGGCCATCAGTTGGGTTCGTCGAAAATGCCGGTCGACAAGTAACGGTCGCCTCGGTCACAGATGATCGCGACGATCACCGCGTTTTCCACTTCCTTGGACAGGCGCAGCATGCCGGCCACGGCCCCACCGGACGACACGCCGCAGAAGATACCTTCTTCACGGGCCAGGCGACGGGTGGTGTCTTCGGCTTCACGCTGGGCCATGTCGATGATGCGATCCACGCGCGAAGCGTTGTAGATCTTCGGCAGATACTCCTCGGGCCAGCGCCGGATACCGGGGATCGCCGCGCCTTCCATCGGTTGCAGGCCGATGATCTGGATCGCAGGATTCTGCTCCTTGAGGTAGCGCGAGTTGCCCATGATGGTGCCGGTAGTGCCCATGGAGCTGACGAAATGGGTAATCGTGCCTTGGGTCTGGCGCCAGATTTCCGGGCCGGTGGTGGTGTAGTGCGCTTCGGGGTTATCACCGTTGGCGAACTGGTCCAGTACCTGGCCACGGCCTTCGGCGGCCATGCGCTCGGCAAGGTCGCGGGCACCTTCCATGCCTTCTTCCTGGGTGACCAGCACCAGCTCGGCGCCATAGGCGGTCATCGCCGCCTTGCGCTCGGCGCTGCCGTTGTCGGGCATGATCAGCACCATTTTGTAGCCCTTGATCGCCGCGGCCATGGCCAGGGCAATCCCGGTGTTACCCGAGGTGGCTTCGATCAGGGTATCGCCCGGCTTGATCTGCCCGCGCAGCTCGGCGCGAGTGATCATCGACAACGCCGGGCGGTCCTTGACCGAACCAGCCGGGTTGTTCCCTTCGAGCTTGAGCAACAGGGTATTGCTGGTTTCACCCGCCATGCGTTGCAAGCGGACCAGGGGCGTATTGCCGACGCAATCGGCGATTGTAGGGTACTGCAAGGTCATGGCGTATTCGCAATCCAGACTGCGGGGGCGAACATCATACCGGGAAAGCCAGGCGCGCCATATCACGCAAAGTGTGGTGCTTATGGCTTATAGGAATAAGCGAGGGAGGTGGCGGCTGGGTGGACGCTATCGGGCAAGCCCCCTCCCACACTGGACCGAGTTCCAGCATGAGAATGCGGTCGAATGTGGGAGGGGGCTTGCCCCCGATAGCCGCACCTCGATAACCCGCCTAGCCCAAATACCCGTCGCCATGATTTTTCTGAAAGACCTCCTCTCCCATCGCCGCAATCTGCCCTTCGATCAATGCATCAAACGGCTTGAGCAACGGCTCAAACGAAACCGGCGCCTCCAGCACCTCCAAAGCCTGCACAATCGCCTCCACCGTCGACAACGCCCCTGGCCCCGGCGCCTTGCGTAATCGGTAGCGGGACACGGCGCCCTCGACCAGCGTCACCCGGGGCAACGCCGCCAATAAAGGGTTGAGGTGCAGCAGTTTGCGCGCCTTGCGCCAGGTGCCATCGGGCACCACCAGCAACAGCGGCTGATCGTCGGGCGCATAGGCTTGCAGCGGCTGGGCATCGTCGGCGGGGAACAACAGCCGCGCCTGATAGCCGGGCGGGCTCAATAGCGTCGGCAGATCATCAAAGACCTCCCCCACCACCAGTTGCGCATTGTTCAAACCCAACGCCGCCAGCCGCGCGGTATTGAGCGCATGGTTGACCTCGCTCGGATGCTGCAACAGCAACACACGGGTACGGCTGTCGAGGCGGGGGATCAGCGCGCACAGGCAATGGGCGGCGGGCCTGTGACAGCGGGAACATTGGGGTCGGGACATGGTTCTTCAGGCCTGGTTGAGCTGGGCTTTGAGTAAATCGCGGAAGGTCTGGATCAGCGGTTCGCGACTGCGGCCACGGCGCATGATCATCGAGAACGGCGCCTGGTAGCCGAAGGTCGCCGGCAGCAATACGCGCAGGTCACCCTTGTCAGCCCAGGCCTGGGCGTAGTGCTCGGGCAGGTAGCCGATATAGGCGCCGGACAGCACCAGGATCAACTGTGCCTCCATACTTTCCACCGTGGCGGCGCTGTGCTTGAAACCATGGCGCGCCAGTTCCGCCTGGCTCCAGTAGCCGCGCCCGACCATGCGTTGCTGGGTAATCACTTGTTCGGGGATACGCCGCTCGTTGAACAGTGGGTGGCGAGTGCTGCAATACAGCCAGTGTTGCTCGCGGTACAGCGGCATGTAGACCAGCCCGCTCATGCGATTGGAGAAGGCACCGATGGCCAGGTCGAGGCGATTGTCCTGCACGCCCAGTTGCAGTTCGTACGGGCTCATCACCGACAAATGCAAATGCACCGCCGGGTGTTCCAGGCTATAGGCGCCGATGACTTCGGCGAACGGCAGGGCCTTGTCGCTGACGGTAGAGTCGAGCACGCCGAGCTTGAGGGTACCGCGCAACTCACCCTTCAATGCGGCGGCGTATTGCTCGAAGCCTTCCAGTTCGCCGAGCAGGCGCAGGGTTTCCTGGTGGAACAGCTCGCCCTTGCTGGTCAGGCTGAACCCGCCCCGGCCGCGATGACACAGCACCAGGCCCAACGCCGATTCCAACTGGCTCATATAGGTGCTGATGGCCGAGGTGGACAGGTTGAGTTCGTGCTGGGCATTGGCGAACCCCTGGTGGCGCACGACGCTGACGAAGATGCGCAGGAGTTTCAGGTCGGGCAAGGCGTTGGCCATCGGGCCTCCAAAAACGCGGTAACTGTAGGAGCAATCTCGCACCTACAAGAATCGTCAGAGTCTACCTCAGCCATTAGTTTAGAAAAATCTGAACTAAGTATTTGCCCCTGGCGATTCTTCCCTCCCCTGGCTTTTCGCAGAATCGCCCCCTAATAAACAAAACAACGCTGAGGCAATCCTGTGGACAAGATTTTCCACCAACCACTGGGCGGCAACGAAATGCCGCGCTTCGCCGGCATCGCCACCATGATGCGACTACCCCACCTACAGTCGGCCAAGGGCCTGGACGCCGCGTTTATCGGCGTACCGCTGGACATCGGCACGTCGTTGCGCGCCGGCACCCGCTTCGGGCCGCGCGAAATCCGCGCCGAATCGGTGATGATCCGTCCTTACAACATGGCCACCGGCGCCGCACCGTTCGATTCGTTGTCGGTGGCCGACATCGGCGACGTGGCGATCAACACCTTCAACCTGCTCGACGCCGTGCGCATCATCGAAGAAGCCTACGACGAAATCCTCGAACACAACGTGATCCCCATGACCCTGGGTGGCGACCACACCATCACCCTGCCGATCCTGCGGGCGATCCACAAGAAACACGGCAAGGTCGGGCTGGTGCACATCGATGCCCACGCTGACGTCAATGACCACATGTTCGGCGAGAAAATCGCCCACGGCACCACCTTCCGCCGCGCGGTGGAAGAAGGCCTGCTCGATTGTGACCGTGTGGTGCAGATCGGCCTGCGTGCCCAGGGCTACACCGCCGAAGACTTCAACTGGAGCCGCAAGCAGGGCTTCCGGGTGGTCCAGGCCGAAGAATGCTGGCACCACTCCCTCGCACCGTTGATGGCCGAAGTACGCGAAAAAGTCGGTGGCGGCCCGGTGTACCTGAGTTTCGACATCGACGGT
The DNA here is from genome assembly GCF_057808775.1 of Pseudomonas sp. FG86. NCBI lineage: Bacteria > Pseudomonadati > Pseudomonadota > Gammaproteobacteria > Pseudomonadales > Pseudomonadaceae > Pseudomonas > Pseudomonas sp. FG86. The sequence goes on from NZ_JBMDIS010000006.1 coordinate 83,572, forward strand.
ATCGACCCAGCCTGGGCACCTGGTACCGGCACTCCAGAAATTGGAGGGCTGACCACAATCCAGGCAATCGAGATCATCCGTGGTTGCCAGGGCCTCGACCTGATTGGTTGCGATCTGGTCGAGGTTTCGCCGCCCTACGACACCACCGGCAACACCTCGCTGCTGGGCGCCAACCTGCTGTACGAAATGCTCTGCGTACTGCCCGGCGTGGCCCATCGATGATGAGCGCCCATGAGGTGTTGAAAGCTGCGGCCGACTTGGTGTCAGCCTTCGCGCGCAATGATCGCGAGGCTTACTTCGGCGCGTTCAGCACCGATGCCAGCTTCGTGTTCTACACCCTCCCCCAGCCGCTGCTCAGTCGCGATGCCTACCAGGCGTTGTGGGACAGTTGGCGGCGGGACGAGGGATTCGAAGTGCTGTCCTGCACCTCGAGCAACGCGTTTGTCAGCCTGCAAGGCGACGTGGCGATTTTCATGCATGACGTGGCCACCGAGCTGCGCATGAACGGGGAGCAATTTTTTAGCCAGGAACGCGAGACCATTGTCTTCAAACGGCAAGGGCTGCGCGCAGAACAACAAGAAGGCCTATGGCTGGCCTGTCACGAACATTTGTCCGCTATGCCGGAAGGGCTGCCGCCCCCTTAGCCAATGTGATCGGAGCTGATCATGAATAATAAAAACAACGACAACAGTATTCGCAAAATAGAAACCAACGGGGTCGAACAGATCCCGGACCACGAACGTACCGCGGGGCCCAAGGATCTGTTTCGCCTGATCTTCGGCGGTGCCAATACCTTTGCCACCGCCGTGCTGGGTTCCTTTCCGGTGTTGTTCGGCTTGTCGTTCCAGGCTGGGGTCTGGGCGATTGTGCTGGGCGTGCTGGTGGGGGCCGTGATTTTGGCGCCCATGGGCCTGTTCGGGCCGATCAATGGCACCAATAACGCCGTGTCTTCCGGCGCGCACTTTGGCGTGCATGGGCGAATTGTCGGTTCGTTTTTGTCATTGCTGACCGCGATTGCGTTCTTCTCACTGTCGGTGTGGAGTTCCGGTGATGCCCTGGTCGGTGGTGCGAAACGCCTGATCGGCCTGCCGGAAACCGACCTGACCCTGGGCCTGGCCTACGGCGTATTCGCGATTCTCGTGCTGACGGTGTGCATCTACGGCTTTCGCTTCATGCTGTGGGTCAACCGCATTGCCGTGTGGGCGGCAAGCCTGCTGTTCCTGCTGGGCATCTTCGCGTTCGCGCCAACCTTCGACAGCCACTTCGCCGGCACCGTCGCGATGGGCCAGAGCGGTTTCTGGGCGGCCTTTATCGGCGCCGCGCTGGTGGCCATGAGCAACCCGATTTCCTTCGGTGCATTCCTGGGTGACTGGTCGCGCTATATCCCGCGGGAAACCCCGAAGGGCCGGATCATGCTGGCCGTGGTCCTGGCGCAGATCGCCACCTTGATTCCGTTCCTGTTCGGCCTGGCTACCGCGACCATCGTGGCGATCAAGGCGCCGGACTACATCGCGGCCAACAACTATGTCGGCGGCTTGCTGGCGGTGGCACCTAGCTGGTTCTTCCTGCCGGTGTGCCTGATTGCAGTGATCGGCGGCATGTCCACCGGCACCACGTCGCTGTATGGCACCGGGCTGGACATGTCCAGCGTGTTTCCGCGCGTTTTGTCGCGGGTCAAGGCCACGCTGCTGATCGGGGTGATGTCGATTGCCTTCATCTTTATCGGACGTTTCGCCGCCAACCTGGTGCAAAGCGTGTCGACCTTCGCCGTGCTGATCATCACCTGCACCACGCCGTGGATGGTGATGATGATCATCGGCCTGATCGTACGCCGAGGCTTCTACTGCCCGGATGACCTGCAGGTGTTCACCCGCGGCGAAACCGGTGGCCGCTACTGGTTCAGCCATGGCTGGAACTGGCGCGGGCTGGGGGCCTGGATCCCGAGTGCGCTGGTGGGCCTGTGCTTCGTCAACTTGCCTGGGCAGTTTGTCGGGCCGCTGGGCAACTTGGCCGAGGGTATCGATATCAGCCTGCCGGTGACGCTGGGGCTGGCCTCGGTGGTGTACCTGACCTTGCTTCGCCTGTTCCCGGAACCGGCTGCCGTCTATGGGCCAACGGACCCTCGCAGCCAGCGCACTGACGCGCGCGCGCAATCAGCGCAGCAACAGACCGCCTGACCCCAATAAAAAAGATAATCGGAGACCCGCTGTCATGGCTTTGGATCTATTCGTCGTACTCATCTACGCCGCCGGCATGCTTGTGCTCGGCTACTACGGCATGCGCCGCGCCAAGACTCACGAAGACTACCTGGTGGCCGGGCGTAACCTGGGGCCATCGCTGTACATGGGCACCATGGCCGCCACGGTACTGGGCGGCGCGTCCACCGTCGGTACCGTGCGCCTGGGCTATGTGCACGGCATTTCTGGCTTCTGGCTGTGTGCCGCATTGGGCATGGGGATCATTGCGCTGAACCTGTTTTTGGCCAAGCCGCTGTTGAAGCTGAAGATCTTCACCGTGACCCAGGTCCTGGAAAAACGCTACAACCCCATGGCTCGCCAGGCGAGCGCGGTGATCATGCTGGCCTACGCGTTGATGATCGGCGTGACCTCGATCCTGGCCATCGGCACGGTGCTGCAAGTGCTGTTTGGCCTGCCGTTCTGGATCTCGGTGGTGTTAGGCGGTGGCGTGGTCGTGGTGTATTCGACCATCGGCGGCATGTGGTCGCTGACCCTCACCGACATCGTGCAGTTCGTGATCAAGACCGTCGGCCTGATGTTTATCCTGCTGCCGATCTGCCTGTACCGCGTGGGCGGCTGGGATGAGCTGGTGGCCAAGCTGCCAGCATCGAGCTTCAGCTTCACCGCGATCGGCTGGGACACGATCATCACCTACTTCATGATCTACTTCTTCGGCATCCTGATTGGCCAGGACATCTGGCAGCGGGTGTTCACCGCCCGGGACGAAAAGGTCGCCCAGTACGCAGGCACTTTCGCTGGTTTCTATTGCATCCTCTATGGCCTGGCGTGTGCCTTGATCGGCATGGCGGCGCACGTGCTGATCCCGGATCTGGATAACGTCAATAACGCGTTTGCGGCGATCGTCAAAGCGTCGCTGCCGGATGGGATTCGCGGGCTGGTGATTGCGGCGGCACTGGCGGCGATGATGTCCACCGCCAGCGCGGGCTTGCTGGCTGCGTCCACCGTATTGACCGAAGACCTGCTGCCTCGGTTGCGTGGTGGTAAACAGTCGAGTTTGAACATCAACCGTCTATTCACGATGTTGACCGGTGTCGCTGTGCTCGGCATCGCCCTGGTGGTGAACGATGTGATCAGTGCCCTGACCCTGGCCTACAACTTGTTGGTGGGCGGCATGCTGATCCCATTGATTGGGGCGATCTTCTGGAAGCGGGCGACCACATCCGGGGCGATCACGTCCATGACCCTGGGATTTGTCACCGCGTTGGTGTTCATGTTCAAGGATGGGTTGGACGCAAACACGCCGATCTATTACAGCCTGGCGGTGGCGTTGGTGAGCTTTGTGCTGGTGAGTTTGTTGTCGCGCCAGCCGGAGACGGCAGCGGCTCGGGTAGCCTGATTCGCTGCACGATTAATCGAGGTTTCTTCAGCGGGTGCGACGTCGGATGTCGCACCCGTTTTTTTGCCTGGCGCAAAAAAACGGTGGGAGCGGCCTTGCTCGCAATGGCTTTGTGTCAGTCAACCTTTCATCGACTCGCACACTGCCTTCGCGAGCAAGCCCGCTCCCACCTTGAATCCTGCTTCGACCGGAGATTATCTGCGACGAGGACGACGCTGCTCGTCATCGGTACGAATCGGCACCGGTTGCAGCGGTGGCTCGATCAAGCCCAGTGCAACGCCGAGGTCGTGGAGCCAATTTTGGATTTTCTCTTTCATGGTTGCCCCCTTTGAGGGTAATGCGGGTAGGCGCAAATTCTGTCGCCCTTTCCTACACTGATAGTAGCCCGAAGTCCTACGTATTGCTTGAACGAAACCACAACGAACTATTACCGAATCGATCCCAATCCTGACGGATCGCTCAAGCAATCGCGCGCGTGCCTGGCAGGGACTCGGCCTTGCCCTCTTGCTGCAGGTCGATCCATGCATTGAGGTTAGCGCCGAGCATACCCTTTCGCCACATCAGCCAGGTGGTCGCAGTGGCAAAATGCCCTGTCAACGGATGAACGGACACACCGTCCTTGCCCGGCAGGCTGTCGAGCATGGATTCAGACATCAAGGCCACACCAGAACCGGCGATGACGCAGGCGAGCATGCCCTGGTAAGACTCGATCTCAATCGCCCGGCCCATGGCGACGTGCTCGTGGGAAAACCAGGTTTCCAGGCGCGTGCGATAGGCGCAGCTGCGTCGGAAAGTGAACACCGAACGGCCAGCAACGTCCTGGGGGCCGCGCACCGGCGGGTGATCGGCTTCGCATATCAGCACCAGGCGTTCTTCGCACAGGGCTAAGCCGTCCAACGAGGCGATGGTGATGGGCCCGTCCACAAAAGCAGCATCCAGGCGACCGGTAATCAACCCTTCGAGCAATTCACCGCTGGGCGCCGATTGCACCTGCAAGTTCACCATCGGGTACGCCTTGTGATAACGCGCCAACAGCTTCGGCAAGTGCACCGCCGCCGTGCTGTACATGCTGCCCAGTACAAAGTCGCCGGCCGGTTGCCCGCCTTGCACGGCGCCATGGGCTTCATCGCGCAGCGCCAGCAGACGGGTGCTGTAGTCCAGCAACACCTTGCCCGCCGGAGAAAGCTGCAAACGCTGGCGTTCGCGCACAAACAGCTCGACGCCGAGCTGTTCTTCCATCTGCCTGAGCCGGGTCGACAGGTTCGATGGCACACGGTGCAGGCGCTCGGCAGCGCGGGTGATGGAGCCCTCTTCCGCCACGGCTTGGAAAATGCGCAATTGACTGAACTCCACACCTTTCTCCAAAACTGAACAAGTTACTCACTATTATTCATTTTTACAGAAAGTCAATCCGCTTTAGCCTACAGGCATTCGCTTTCGTCCAGGACGCCTGCCCATGTCTGCGCTGATCCGCTTACTCGCCAGCTTTATCGCCCTGATGATGGCCATGGGCATTGGCCGCTTCGCCCTCACCCCGCAAATGCCCCATCTGCTCAGCGAAGGCCAGATCGACCTGACCGGCGCCGGGCTGATCGCCGCCGCCAATTACCTGGGTTACTTCGTGGGAGCGGTGGACTCGATCTTCGCCCGCAGCCATCACCATGTGCGCGGTCGCCTGTATGGCGGGCTGTGGTTGTGCGTGCTGCTGACCCTGGCCTCGTACTGGGCCCATGGGTTCTGGCCGCACCTGCTGTTGCGCTTCGGTACCGGCGTTGCAAGTGCCTGGGTATTGGTGATGATCACCAGCCTGAGCCAGCCACTGGCGATTGCCGCTGGACGTGCACGCCTGGGGGCGCTGGTGTTCGCCGCGCCAGGGCTAGGGATTCTGTTGACCGGATTGCTGGCGTTGGGCTCCAACCTGTTGGGCCAAAGCTCTGCAACGTTGTGGCTGGTCTATGGCGTCGTGGCGCTGGTGATGCTGCTGGCAATCTTGCCATGCTTGCCCCAGCCGTCCGCCGTCACTGCACCTGTTGCAAGCCACGCCGACACAGCCAGCAATGGCAGCATTACCCACCTGTGCTGGATCTATGTGTTGTTCGGCCTGGGCTACATCATTCCGGCGACGTTCCTGTCACAGATGGCCAGCGCGCAACTCAAGGGCGCCTGGCAGGCCGATCTGTTCTGGCCCTGCTTTGGTTTGGCGGCGGCGATTGGCGTGGTGGTCGCAAGCCTGCGGCGCAAGGACCCAGACACCACCCGCCGCTGGCTGATGAGCACGTTGTGGCTGCAAGCGGCCGGCGTATTTGCCTGCCTGCTGGGTAACGGTTGGGGTCTGGCGCTGGGGGTGTTGCTGTGCGGCGGGCCCTTCCTGGCCTGCATGCAGTTGGTGATGGCGCGCCTGCGGGACGTTGCACACCACGGCTATCGGCGCAACACCGGGCTGCTGACCGCCAGCTTTGCCATCGGCCAATTGAGTGGGCCGTTGCTGGCGTCGGTGAGCAGCCACCTGAGCGGTGGCCTGCAACCCGCGTTGCTGATCGCCGGTGCAGGCCTGTTAGTGGCGGGAGGGGTGTTGGTCAGCCCGCGACCAACGGTGCCGGCGCACGAACCTGCTCACGCCGCGCCAGCACCAGGAAAAACAGCCCACCCAGGAAGCAGCCGGTAAACCAGGCGAAGTTGGCCATGCCCTGCAAGGCCGGGGTAAAAGTGATCGCGACACCCACCAGCGTCGCGGGCAACAGGGCCTTGACCGCTGTCCAATTCACACCGCCGTCGAAGTAATAGCGCCCGCTGGGGCTGTCATCGAACAGCGCATCCACATCGATCTTCTGCTTTTTGATCAGGTAGAAGTCCACCAGCAGAATCCCGAACAGCGGCCCGATGAATGCCGCGAGGATGTCGAGGGTGTAGTGGATCATCAGCGGGTTATTGAACAAGTTCCACGGCGTAATGAAGATCGACGCCACCGCCGCGATCATCCCGCCGGCACGCCAGCTGATCTTGCTTGGCGCGACGTTGGCAAAGTCAAAGGCCGGGGACACGAAGTTGGCAACGATGTTGATGCCAATGGTCGCCGTCACAAAGGCAAAGGCCCCCAGCAACACGGCCATGCTGTTGTCGATTCGCGACACGGTGGCGATCGGGTCATGCAGCATTTCGCCAAACACCGGCAAGGTGCCCGAGACGATCACCACGGTGACCAGGGAGAACGCCAGGAAATTCACCGGCAACCCCCAGAAGTTACCGCGCCGCACATCATGCATACTGCGGCAGTAGCGGCTGAAGTCGCCGAAATTCAGGGTCGGCCCGGAGAAATACGAGACCACCAGCGCCGTCGCCACAATGATCTGGCCAAACGCCTGCCAGCCCGACAGGGATTTCTCCGACAGGGTAAAGCTGATATTCGCCCAACCCGCCTTCCACACAATCCAACCCGCCAGGACGAACATCACCGCGTAGACCACCGGCCCGGCCCAGTCGATAAAACGGCGGATGGATTCCATGCCAGCCCAGAACACGGCCGCCTGCAGCACCCACAGGCTCAGAAAACCCAACCAGCCAAGGTAGGACAGGCCTGCGAAGTGCGGCTCTGCATACACGGCCATCTGCGGGAAAAAGCGCAGCACCACAATGATCAGGGCACTGGACGCCAGATAAGTCTGAATGCCATACCACGCCACGGCGATCAGGCCGCGAATCACCGCAGGAATATTCGCACCGAACACGCCAAACGCCAGCCGGCAGATGACCGGATAAGGCACCGCTGCTTGCTGACTGGGCTTGGCCACCAGGTTGGCAATCAATTGCACGATGCAAATACCCGCGAGCAAGGCGATTAACACCTGCCAACTGGCTAACCCGAGGGCGAACAGGCTGGCGGCGAATACATAGCCGCCGACGCTGTGCACGTCGCTCATCCAGAACGCGAAGATGTTGTACCAGGTCCACTTCTGCGGCTGCGGGCCCAGGTCCTGGTTATACAGGCGTGGGCTGTAGCCTTTGGGCAATTGTTCGGTCATCGCTGGGCTCCTCGAAATACCGGCCTGCGCTGCCGTAACGGGATGCATACGGGAGGCGGCATGGTTTGTATACGATAGAGTCAGCAGAATGCGTGCCAATAGCACACAATCCCCCTGCAGCGCGGATTGCAAAGGTATTTATGCTTGGCTAGAGGCCGGCAAGACGCTCAGCAACGGTGCACATAAATCCTGTACACAATCACCGGTGCACTCGATGTGCACACAAGTGCCCGACCGTGCAGCACGCCGCGGTCAGAAGAGTGCCCCACGCCATGTCCATCACCGCCAAGCCGGCCGACCAGCCTTGCAGCGTGGCCCAATTGCTCAGGTCATAGGTGCCATAGGCCGCCAGGCCGAGCAAAGCACCCAGGCGCGCCGCGCGTTGCCAGCTTGCGCTGGGAAGGACCACCAAGACCACGCAACCGATGGCGTACAGGAGATAGAACAGCACGGCGGGCAACAGGCGAGGCTGATCAAGCATCAGCGGGCCCAGCAGGGATTTGTAGGTCGGGCCCATGAGGACGCCGAGCCAGAGGCCGTCGAGCACCAGAAAGGCGAACAAGGTGCCGAGGTAGGCGAAGACAGACGTCTTGGACATTGATACAACCTCTGTAGGAGCGAGCTTGCTCGCGAATGTATTCCAAGCGCATCGCTGCGTCGGATGTACCTTTTTCGCGAGCACGCTCGCTCCTACCAGAGAGCCAAGCGAACTCAGCTTAGTTCAATGCGATCCGCGTGAATCACAATCTGGCCCTGCTTGTAGAGTGCACCAATGGCTTTCTTGAAGTTGCCCTTGCTCACGCCAAACAAGTTGCTGATCACCGCCGGGTCGCTCTTGTCGCTGACCGGCAGGCTGCCGTTGTTTTCACGCAACTTGGCGAGGATCTTCGAGTTCAGGCTGGAGGCCGCTTCCTGGCCAACCGGCTGCAGGCTCAGGCTGATATTGCCATCGGCGCGGATCTCCTTGATAAAGCCCTTCTCTTCCTTGCCCGGGCGCAGGAACTTGAACACTTCGTTCTTGTGAATCAAGCCCCAGTGCTTGTTGTTGATAATCGCCTTGAAACCCATGTCGGTGGCTTCGGCCACCAGCAGATCGACCTCCTGGCCCACCTGGTAGTTGGCCGGCGTCTTGTCCAGGTAACGATCCAGGCGTGCAGTCGCCGTGATGCGCTTGGTGTGCTTATCGAGGTAGACGTGCACCACGCAATATTCACCGGCGCTCAACTGGCGCTTTTCTTCCGAATACGGCAGCAACAGGTCCTTGGGCAAGCCCCAATCAAGGAACACACCAATACTGTTGACTTCGACGACTTTCAAACTGGCAAATTCGCCGACTTGAACTTTCGGTTTTTCGGTGGTGGCGATAAGTTTGTCATCGCTGTCCAGATAGATGAAAACGTTAAGCCAGTCTTCATCTTCACTGGGAATATCTTTGGGGATGTAACGATTAGGCAAGAGGATTTCACCATCTTGCGCACCATCCAAGTACAAACCAAAGTTAGTGTGTTTAACCACTTGCAAGCTGTTGTAGCGCCCGACTAAAGCCATTTCCAATACCCTCATTGCGTGGGCGGCATTCTACCCGAGTTGCGTGCAGCACGCGCGCGCGCCTGAAAAATCGCGGCTGGCATGGCGTTCTACTGGCAGCGCCCCGCTCGTCAGATCAAACGGCTCGATTGCTCCACGGCACAACGGCCATTTCACCCCCAGCGTTACGAGTTAAAACAGTCAGTTAGGCGCTTATTGCAAAGTTAAAACCAGCTGGTTTTCCAGCCCACTTATAATTCCAAGGGGATATTTACCAAGCAATTGTCAAGTATTTCCTGTACGATGCCTGGCCAAGTTAATTTTCTACAGGTTAGTGGCCGCCATGCGCGTAAAAGCATCCAACAGCAAAGCAAAGCCAGCTCCCGCCGTTGAAACCAGCGAATCGATCAACAGCCAGATTGCTGCGTTCCTCAAATCCGGTGGTGAAATCCAGCAGATTGCCAAGGGCGTGAGCGGCCAGACTTTCGGCCCGTCCAAGCAAATCAGCCTGGGCAAGAAGTAACCCCCCGCGCAACGCACCTGGTCCCTAAGCGTCTTGCCTTCAAGGCGCTAGGACTAGAGCCCGAGATACCCGCCTGCCTGATCCTCTAATACGTTAATCGACGAACGGGACTCATCGCCTGGCATTCGCCGGTATGCTTGCACACGTCTAGCACGGGCATCTGCCCGTTTTTTCCGTCACTGCTCCTCGCTTTTCATGGAGTGAAGCATGCTCAAAACCTGCATTTTCCTGGTCAGTGCCTTGGCCGCCAGCCCGCTTGCCCAAGCGCAGATCTTCCAGCGCGAATTGGGCGACTTCGACCTTAAATTGGGCACCACCCCCAGCCGCAGCATGGCCCAGGGCCTGGTCAAGCCGACATCGCCCGGCAGTGATTCATTCCATGGCGGCCTGGACCTCAGTCACGACAGCGGCCTGTACATCGGCCAGTTTTCCCCGAACATGGGCCTGTCATCGACCAGCAACCTCGAGGTCGATTCCTACATGGGCTTCAAACATCCTTTCGACCAGACCCTCGGCTACGAAGTCGGGCTGATCCACTACAGCTACCCCACGCTCAGCCCCATGAACAGCCAGGAGTTCTACGGTGGCCTGAATCTGTTGGGCAACCGCTTCGGTGCATCCTTCAGCAACGACCCCGACCGCCAGGACAGCACGCTGTTTGCCGACCTCAGCGGCACCCAGCCTTTCGGCATTGGTGTCAGCATGAAGTACACCACCCATCAACTGGGCACGCCAGCGTCGGTGGAAGGCGGTTCCATCAGCAGTTTCAGCGACTGGTCGGTGCAGTTTTCCCGCGCCTGGAAAGGCATTGACCTTGACCTGATCTACAGCGGCTCCAGCCTCACCGGCAGCGATTGCTCGGCCTACTCCGGACACAATTCGCAATGCGATGGCCTGTTGACCTTGAAGGCCGCGCGGTCGTTTTATTGATGGGCTGAACTGTGGTGCCTGCCGCGGGTTCACATGCACTAACCCCCTCCCGCGCAAGGACCCGCCCATGCTGCAACGGCTCAAACTTCTGCTGGTATTGCTGGCCCTGAGCCTGGTGCTCGCCGGCTGCAATCGCGTGGGCCTGGCCTACCGTAATCTCGACGTCATCATCCCCTGGACCCTCAGTGACTACCTGGACATGACCCCCGGGCAAAAGACCTGGTTCAACGACACACTCAAGGAACACCTGGCCTGGCACTGCACCACACAACTGCCGGGTTATCTGGATTGGCTCGACCGCCTGCAACAGATGGTCGACAACCACCAGGTCACCGACGCCGCACTACAGACCCGCACCGTCGAAGCCAAGCAGGCGATTGCCGAGATTGCGCAACAGGTCACCCCGTCAGCGATCCAATTGCTTCAAGGCCTGGACGACCAACAGGTCAAGGACATGAACCAAGCCCTGGCCAAAGACCTGCGCAAACGCCAGGACGAATACCTCAAGCCGCCCCTCCCCCAGCAGATCAAGGAACGCGCCGAGCGCATGAACAAGCGCCTGGAGACCTGGATGGGCCCGCTCAGCGCCAGCCAGCAGAACCGCGTGATGACCTGGTCAATCGACCTGGGTGAACAGAACCAGCAGTGGATCGGCAACCGCGCCCGCTGGCAGGCGCAATTTATCGAAGCGGTGCAACACCGTGACGGCGCCGATTTCCCGCAGAAAATCGAGCAATTGCTGGTGAACCGCGAAAGCCTATGGACTCCAGAGTATCGCGTCGCCTACGCCCAGACTGAAACAGCTGCCCGTAGCCTGCTCGTGGATCTGACGGCTGAAAGCACAGTGCAGCAACGGCTGAAACTCTCGCAAAAAATCGACAAGGTCCGCAGTGACTTCCAGGCGCTCAAGTGCCTGAAAAGCGTGCAACCCTAACCCGGCGCCAAGGTTCCCAGCCAAGCCACCAGCCCCAGGATCAATACCACCGCGCCGAACTCCAGGGCCATGCTGCGCCGCAGCACGCGGCCCGCAGCGGCAGTGTCGCCCGCCGCCAGGGACCGTTGCAGAAACGGAACCAGATGGAAACGATTGAGTGCCGCCAGCCCCAGCATCAAGCTAAAAACGCCGAGCTTCAGGCCCAACAGGATCGCGTAGACACTGCCGTTGATGCCGTCCAGGTTCGGCCCCACCACCAACAGATAATTGACCCCACCGGTGACGATCAGCACCGCGACGAATCCCGCGCCGATACGCTCAAACCCTGCAAGTGCCCCGGCCAACACCTCGACGCGATAACGGTCCCGAAACAATGCGCGCCTCAACAACAGCCCAAACGCCGCCAACGCCCCGACCCAACCTCCCGCAGCCAGCAGATGTGCCGCGTCGCTGATGATGTGCCACGCGCCCAGCATCCCTTCGTGCATCACGCCGTGCCCACTCCATACCAGTGTCACGAGCGCGACGCCCCCCAACACCGTGGCCGGCAGCAAGCGGGTAGTACACCCTGCCAGGACCAGCGCCACGATACGCAGGCACCAGGCCACACCCAGGTCGGTCTGCCAGAGCATCATCTGCAAATGTGGCCATAACGCCTGCCAATCGCTGGCGCCACTCATGGCCTGGGTCATGGACAGCAGCGACGCCACGGACAACAACACCCCCAGGCCCGCCGTCCACCCCATCAGCCTCTTGAAGTTCAGTAGCGTGCGCTGCGAGGCGTTCAGCCCGTAAAGCCCAAAGAGCCCGAAGCCAAACAACAACATCAGGTCAAGATAGAGGGCAAACCGCAGGGCGACTTGGCTCAATTCACTCATGGCTGAACGCTGAATACTACGTTACCGGTGATCGGGTGCGTATCGGACGACACCGCGCGCCAGTCAACCCGATAGGTACCGGTGCTCAGCACGGAAGCCGGCTTGATCAACATCACTTTGGGATCGGTGCTCGCTGCCACACTGGCCTTGACCGGCATCGGCGAGTTGGGCATGCCGGGCATATCGGTCATGGTCAGCTTGGCGCCGGAAAACTGCGTCAGCAGGTTCTCCGAGAAGCGCAGCTCTATGACCGCGGGCGGCGTGCCCTGGGTGCCAGCGGCTGGAATGGACGAGAGCAATTTCGGATGGGCCGCGGCCGGCAGGCTGAGGATTAATCCGGCCCACAGCGCACCACCCGCTAACGCAGTTTTCAACAGAGACATGCAAGGCTCCAGGCCGCTCAAGGCGGCGAGTTATAGGTATAGGGAAAGTGTCAAAACCATAGGCGCACACCGACCAGCCAGCGCAGTTGGCTGACGTCTTCATCCTCCGCGCGGGCGTACTGTGCTGTCTGCCCATAGGTGCGGTTCCAACTGACCCCCACGTAAGGCGCAAACTCTCGGCGTACCTCGTAGCGCAACCGCAGGCCCAATTCGCTTTCCGCAAGGCCTGAGCCCACGCGGCGCTGCGGGTCGTTTTGCGCATAAAAGTTGAGTTCCGCGGTCGGCTGCAGGATCAGGCGGTTGGTCAGCAGAATGTCGTAGTCGCCTTCCAGCCGGGCCGCGGTGCGGCCCGACTCGCCAACAAACAGCGTCGCCTCGGCCTCAAAGTTGTAGAGCGCCATGCCCTGGATGCCGAAGGCTGCCCAGCGCTGGCTGTGACCGGGTTTGAAATCCTGCCGCACACCGCCAACCAAGTCCCACCAAGGGCTGATGGCGTGCCCCCACAAAACCTGGGCTTCGGCACTGTCAGTGCGGCCGGCGCTGCGTTCGCCTTCGCTGCGCAGCCACAGTCGGTCGATATCACCGCCGGCCCAGCCCTTGATATCCCAGTTCAGCGCACTGCCATCGTCGGCGCCTTGCCATTCCAACTGGTTGATCAGCAGCATCGAATGAATCGCGCTGTCGTGCACACTGTGCCCGCCAGGCGCGTTATAGACCGCTGCGCGATCGGCGTCGGTCAGTACCGGGATCGGTGTGCGGCTTTGGGTGGGTGCGGACGAAGCCGCCGGGCTCATGCCCTGCAGTTCATCCGCCAACACCAGCGAGCCGCAGGTTAATGTGGCAAACGTGATGCACAGCGATATAACACGATGGTTCATGCCCGCTTCCTCATTCATGCACGCGAACTTCACGGAACATGCCCATTTCCATGTGGTACAGCAGGTGGCAGTGATAGGCCCAGCGGCCGAGAGCATCGGCCGTCACGCGGTAACTGCGCCGGGTACCCGGTGGCATGTCGATCGTGTGTTTGCGCACCTGGAACTGGCCGTTTTCATCTTCAAGGTCGCTCCACAGGCCATGCAGGTGAATCGGGTGGCTCATCATGGTGTCGTTGACCAGTACCAGTCGCACCCGCTCGCCATAGGTCAGCTGCAAGGGTTCGGCAGCGGAAAATTTCACACCATTGAATGACCAGGCAAACTTCTCCATATGCCCGGTGAGGTGCAACTCGATCGTACGCGTGGGATCACGGCCATCGGGGTCTTCGAAGGTGCTGCGCAGGTCGGCGTAGGCCAGGACGCGCCGGCCATTGTTACGTAGGCCGACGCCGGGGTCGTCGAGCTTGGGCATCGGGCTCATCGCCTGCATATCCACCAGCGGGTTGTCCTGCTCGCTGGCCGGATGGCTCTGCATCGACATTGAGCCCATGGCGCTGTGGTCCATGCCTTCCATATCCGGCATATCGCCCATGGCGCCGTGGTCCATGCCGCCCATGCCCATGTCGTCCATGGTTATCCAAGGGCGCGCGTCAAGTGCCGGCACTGAAGCCACCGCCCCCGCCTGCCGGGCCAGCGTGCCACGGGCATACCCCGTACGGTCCATCGACTGGGCAAACAGCGTGTAGGCGGCGGCAGTGGGCTCGACCAGCACATCAAAGGTTTCAGCCACGGCAATGCGGAACTCGTCGACGCTGACCGGTTGCACCGGTTGGCCGTCGGCGGCGATAACGGTCATCTTCAGCCCCGGAATGCGCACATCGAAATAGGTCATCGCCGAGCCGTTGATAAAGCGCAGGCGAATTCTCTCCCCAGCCTCAAACAAGCCGGTCCAGTTGCGACCGGGTGGCTGGCCGTTGAGCAGGTAGGTGTAGGTCTCGCCGCTGACGTCCGCGAGGTCGGTAGGATTCATCTTCATGCGCGCCCACATCAGCCGATCGGCGACCGTAGCCGACCAGCCGTGCTTGCCTGCATCGCTGATAAAATCGCCCACCGTGGGCTTGTGCCGGTTGTAGTAATCGGACTGTTTCTTGAGGGTCTTCATCAGCGCGACGGGGTCTTCGTCGGTCCAGTCCGACAGCATGACGACGTAGTCGCGCTGGTAACTGAACGGCTCCGGCTCCCTGGGATCGATGACCAGAGGCCCGTACACGCCCTGTTGCTCCTGAAACCCGGAATGGCTGTGGTACCAATAGGTACCATGCTGCTTGACCTTGAACTGGTAGACATACACCCCACCCGGTTCGATCCCCTCAAAGCTGAGGCCGGGCACGCCGTCCATGGTGGACGGCAGAAGGATGCCGTGCCAGTGGATCGAGGTAGGTTCGTTGAGCCGGTTCTTCACGCGCAGGGTCACGGTGTCGCCCTCGCGCCAGCGCAACAGCGGGCCGGGCAGGCTGCCATTGATCGTCAGCGCAGTACGCTGTTGGCCGCTGAGGTTGACGGGCGTCTGGTCGATAAACAGATCGAATTCGATGCCCGTCAGCACGGTGGGGTGGCCGGGATTGCTCAGCGCCCAAACCGGCGGGCGCCATAGCCCGAGCCCACCGAGCAAGCCGCCGGCGGCCAGGCCTTTGACGAAGGTTCGTCTGGAGGTAGTGGAATGCATGCCGATTCAAGTCCATGAGATGAATGGCTGCAGATTAGGCGGCGCCAGCTGTCAGCAACCTTAGCGGCAGATTACCGATCTGACAGCTGCGGCGTACCCGACGGCGCGAAGGGGCCGGGTATGGAGGGGTTCAAGCGATCTGTGCCTTGGACGCCACTTCAGCAAAGGTCGTCGGGTCCAACGCATCTGCCTGCTCATCCAGCACTTGGCGTGGGTGATCATTGCCCGGAATAGAGCTGTCGATCAGCGCCAGCAACTGCGCGCCGAGCCCGGTCAGGATAAAGTTTTCGCCGTTGCCGCCCTCTTCCTCAGGTCGCGATTCAATAAAACCGCGCTTGAACAGCAGCGCTTCATAATCCGCAGCGGTTTTTTTCAACGCATCCAGGTTGCCCGTGGACTCGCCCGCCGTGGCCTTCTCGGCCGCTTCCTCTTCGGCGTACTTGCGTGGGGCGAAGCTGCCCTCGCCGTTCTGCACTTCATGCAGCAGACGTTCGATCAAATCCCAGTTGTAAGTCGTCATCCTGATTCCTCCTGCGGGCCGATGGAAAGGGAGCCCGTCTCAAGGTGTGACACGCCGCGTCACTGGCCGTTCAGCCAAATGGACGAGCGTCATTTCTCTGAACTTTCCAGACGTTCGCGTCCTCAACTGCACATAACCACCAAGGAGGTCCCAGTATGAAAACCCTGATGAACCTGGTCATTGCCGCCACGTTGCTCACGGCCCTGCCCGCCTGGGCCTGTACGCCGGACGAGGCGACCGCCAAGCGCGAACAGCTGGGGCAGGAAGTGGCGAAACTCACCGAACAGAACCCCTCCAAGGCCAAGGAGATGAACGACGAGTTGCAGAAAATGGACCTGGATACCCAGAGCGCGGAGTTCCCCGACAAGTGCCAGTTGATCGATGCCCGCCTCAAAGAATTGAAAGAGGCCGCCGCCAAGGCGAAAAACTGAAGGCAAAAAAAACCGGACAACGTCCGGTTTTTTTATTTCACCCCTGCCTTACTCGGCAGCCGGCGCTTCTGGCTTGCGGCGCTTGAGCGGTGCCATGCCGTCCTTGCTGACGAGCGACAGGTTGTCGGTCTTCGGCCGGTTGGTGATCTTGCGCTTGGTCGGCGACTTGGCGCCGGCCTTTTTCTTGTCGCCCTTGGCGTCGACTTTTTTCTTCTTCACGCCAACGGCCTTGCCCGACGCCTTGACCTTCTTCGGTCCGGTGTAGGTGCCTTTGACT
This sequence comes from Pseudomonas sp. FG86, assembly GCF_057808775.1. NCBI lineage: Bacteria > Pseudomonadati > Pseudomonadota > Gammaproteobacteria > Pseudomonadales > Pseudomonadaceae > Pseudomonas > Pseudomonas sp. FG86. Next base: position 100,192 of record NZ_JBMDIS010000006.1, read on the forward strand.
TCCTTGATGGTGCGACGCTCGAACGACTGCTTGAGGTAGCGCTCGATGCTCGACATCAGGTTCCAGTCGCCGTGACAGATCAGCGAGATCGCCAGGCCATCGTTGCCCGCACGCCCGGTACGACCGATACGGTGCACGTATTCGTCGCCGCTGCGGGGCATGTCGAAGTTGATGACCATGTCCAGGCCGTCCACGTCCAGGCCGCGGGCGGCGACGTCGGTGGCCACCAGGATCTTCACGCCGCCGGCCTTGAGGCGATCGATGGCCAGCTTGCGGTCCTTCTGGTCTTTCTCGCCGTGCAGCACGAACGCCTTGTAGTCCTGCGCCACCAGGCGACCGTAGATGCGATCGGCCGCAGCGCGGGTATTCGTGAAGACAATGGCTTTCTGATAGGTCTCATTGGCCAGCAGCCAGTTGAGGATCTGTTCTTTGTGCACATTGTGGTCAGCGGTGATGATCTGCTGGCGCGTGGTCGCGTTCAGGTCGCTGACGTTGTTGACCTGCAGGTGCTCAGGGTTGTTCAGGACCTTGGCCACCATGTCGCGCAGGGTCGAACCACCGGTGGTGGCGGAGAACAGCATGGTCTGCTGGCGATTGACGCACTCGCCCACCAGGCGCTGTACGTCGTCGGCAAAGCCCATGTCGAGCATGCGGTCGGCTTCGTCCAGCACCAGCACTTCGACCTCCTTGAGGTCGAGGTTGCCAGCGTTGAGCTGCTCGATCATGCGGCCCGGCGTGCCGATCAGGATATCCGGCACCTTGCGCAGCATGGCGGCCTGGACCTTGAAGTCTTCGCCACCGGTGATCAGGCCGGACTTGATGAAGGTGAATTGCGAGAAGCGCTCCACTTCCTTCAGGGTCTGCTGGGCCAGCTCGCGGGTCGGCAGCAGGATCAGGGTCTTGATGCTGACGCGGACTTTGGCCGGGCCGATCAGGCGGTTAAGAATCGGCAGGACGAAAGCGGCAGTCTTGCCACTCCCGGTTTGAGCCGTCACCCGCAGGTCACGCCCTTGGAGCGCGAGCGGGATGGCCGCTGCTTGCACAGGCGTAGGCTCGACAAATTTAAGCTCGGCCACGGCTTTGAGCAGGCGTTCGTGCAGGGCGAATTGGGAAAACACGGGTGCTACCTCGAAGAAATACAAAATATCAGCTGCATAGGGTACCGGTTTCGGCCGTCCAAACCGAGTCTCTTTACGCGAACGGCGCTAATCAGCCGCTTTTTTGTCAGCTGGTTTGTCCACAACGTCAACTTTATTGCACTTAAATGCTCTAATCGCCCCGTCTTGTCTTACAGAAGAATCGGTTTCACCCATGGATATCAAACAGTTCTGGCTCAACGTCCAAGACCTTTGGGGCGCCCTCGATCAACACCCGTTGTTGCATGCTGGCCTGGGTATGTTGGTGTTGCTGGTGGTGGCCCTGTTACTGGGCCGGGTGGCGCGCTACCTCATCCTTCACGCCATCAAGCTGCTCGGCAGGCAACCGCCCCTGCATTGGCTCAACGATCTGCGGCACAACAAAGTCTTCCATCGCCTGGCACAGCTGACGCCGTCCCTGGTGATCCAGTTCGGCTTGTACCTGGTGCCAGACCTGAGCAAGACCGCCACCCTGTTTATCGGCAACGTCGCGCTGGCATTCACCCTCCTGTTCATGACGCTGGCCATGAGCGCCCTGCTCAACGCCCTGCTCGACATCTATGCCCGTACCGAACATGCGCGCACGCGCTCGATCAAGGGGTATGTGCAACTGGCGAAGATGGTGCTGTTTGTCTTTGCCGCGATCATCATCGTCGCCACCCTGATCGACCGCTCGCCGTTGCTGCTGCTGTCGGGCCTGGGCGCCATGTCGGCGGTGATCCTGTTGGTGTACAAGGACACCCTGCTGTCGTTCGTCGCCAGCGTGCAGCTCACCAGCAACGACATGCTGCGGGTGGGCGACTGGATCGAAATGCCGCAGGTCGGTGCCGACGGCGATGTGGTCGATATCACCCTGCACACCGTCAAGGTGCAGAACTTCGACAAAACCATCGTCTCCATCCCCACCTGGCGCCTGATGTCCGAGTCGTTCAAGAACTGGCGCGGCATGCAGGCGTCGGGTGGGCGACGCATCAAGCGCAGCCTGTACATCGATGCCAGCGGTGTGCGGTTCCTGCGCGATGATGAAGAAACGCGCATGACCCAGGTGCATCTGCTCACCGACTACATCAGCCGCAAGCAGGCCGAACTCAAGGCCTGGAACGAAGCCCAGGGCCACAGCGCGCAACTGTCGGCCAACCGTCGCCGCATGACCAACCTCGGCACCTTCCGCGCATACGCCCTGGCCTACCTGAAAAGCCACCCAGACATCCAACCGAACATGACCTGCATGGTGCGCCAGATGCAAACCACCGCCCAGGGTGTGCCGTTGGAAATCTACTGCTTCACCCGCACCACCGCGTGGGCGGATTACGAGCGGATCCAGGGGGATATCTTCGATTACTTGCTGGCGGTGTTGCCGGAATTTGGGTTGAGTCTCTATCAACAACCCAGCGGGAATGACTTGCGTGCCGGGGTGTTGCCGGCGGTGTTGGGGGCCAGTCATCTACCCGCCATCGAACAGCATTCGGGTTAACACTGCATCCTCCGTGGGAGTTTCTGACTTAGCGCTGCCGCGCAGCGAACTGCCCCACCACCCCCTGTGGCAAGCCCGCTCACCGCAACAAGCCTGCTCGCCACAGTTCCTCCTTGACTGACTGGCATTGGGGCTCTCCACAACAGCCCGCTCCCCTGGGGGGATCAGCGCAGCACTGGCTCCTTGCGCGCCCCCAACCGACTGATCCACACCGCCCCCAGAATCACCAGGCCACCCAGCGCCAACCGCCCCAGCGGCTCGTGCTGGTTCCAGATCAGCAGGTTCAGCAGCAGCCCCACCGGCACATGCAAATTGTTCATCACCGCCAAGGTGCCGCCGTTGACCAGGCAGGCCCCCTTGTTCCACCAATACATGCCCAAGGCGGTACTGACCAATCCGAGGAACACCAGCACGCCCCATTGCAATGGCGCTTCCGGCAGGAAGTTGGCTTTGCCGAACAACAGGAACGCCGGCAGCACCACCAACAACGCGCCCAGGTAGAAGTAACCGAAGCGTCGATAGTGCGGCAGGTCGCTGGGGTAGCGCGCCACCAGGTGCTTGTACATGACCTGCCCGGCGGCGTAGGTGAAGTTGGCCAGTTGCAGCAACAGGAAGCCCATGAGGAAGTGCGGGGTGATCTGGTCGAAACGGATCACCGCCGCTCCCGTCACCGCCACCAAGGCGGCGATCAGCGCCCAGGGATTGAAGCGGCGGTTGAGCGCGTCTTCGATCAGGGTCACATGCAACGGGGTGAGGATGGTGAATAGCAGCACCTCCGGCACCGTGAGCACACGAAAGCTCAGGTACAGGCACACGTAGGTCACGCCAAACTGCAGCGCGCCAATCACCAGCATGCCGCGCATGAAGGCCGGTTCCACCGCGCGCCAGCGGGTCAACGGGATAAAGACCAGCCCGGCCAGCAGCACACGCACCAGCACCGCGAAGTAGCTGTCGACGTGACCGGCGAGGTATTCGCCGATCAAGCTGAAGGAAAATGCCTGAATCAGGGTGACAACCAGTAGATAGCCCATGCGCGCCTCATTTCGAATGGGCGGGACATTAAAGGTTTTCGGCGTTTGACGAAACTCGGGGCAAAAAAAACCCGACCTCGCTATAGCGTCAGTCGGGCAGGAGCACTCAGGAGCAACAAGTGCAAAGGGAGGTTCTTACGCGTACTTGAAGGGTTTGCGTGGAGCGATATAAACACCGCGCGATTATCTGGCGATTAAAGGATCAAGCCACCTGCGCCAGCAGCGCCTTGGCGTGGTTGATGCCCTTTTCCTGGAAGTCACTGCTCAGGTTCACGCCTTCGGCATGAATGAAGGTGACGTCATGGATCCCGATAAAAGCCATGACCTGGTGCAGGTAGGGTTCCTGGTGATCGGAGCTGGCGCCGGCATGGATACCGCCGCGAGCGGTCAACACGATGGCGCGTTTACCGGTGAGCAGGCCTTGGGGGCCCGTGGCGGTGTACTTGAAGGTCACACCCGCACGCAACACGTGGTCCAGCCAGGCTTTGAGGGTGCTGGGGATGGCAAAGTTGTACATCGGTGCCGCCATCACCAGCACGTCGGCGGCGAGCAGTTCATCGGTCAATTCGTTGGAACGGTCGAGGGAGGCCTGTTCGCTGGGGTTGCGCTGGTCGGCAGGTTTCATCCAACCGCCGAGCAGGTTGGCGTCCAGGTGCGGCACCGGGTCAAGGGCGACGTCACGCACCGTGATCTGATCTGCCGGATGGGCGGCCTGCCATTGGCTGATGAACTGTTGGGTCAGTTGCCGGGAAATCGAATCCTGTTGGCGGGCGCTGCTTTCGATGATCAGAACATTGGACATGGCTTCGTAGGCTCCATCTGCATTTGCTGTAAGGCGATGGAGTGAAGAGTAGACAGAGCCAATTCGATAAAAAAGCGCAAAAAACTGCTATAAACCATCTAGAAATTTGTTTATAAGCGGAGTATTCCTGTCGGGACGCTCCGCTGCTGCTTTATTTCGGGGCGCAGGCCAGGGCGATCCGCATCTTGATGATCGCGCGGTTGAACTTGACGGTGGTGTTGGTGCTTTTACCCGCCGGTACCGTGACCGTGCGTCGACGGGGTGATTCCGGACCGTTGGTAAAGGTGACCGAACACACGGCGTCCTTCGTGCCGTAGTTATTCAATTGAATCGAGCTGATGTCGCCGTCCACATCGGAGGCGGTGTAATCGATGCTCACGCCGTCGATTTTTTTAGTCACGTCGATGGGGTAGGCAAAGGCACTCATCGGCAACAGCGCCAGCAACACACAACAGAATTTTCTCATTCGGCAGTCTCCAATAAGGACCGCCAGCTTAGGACAAGAGGAGCTCATCTTGAAAGCGCCCCGCGTTACCCTTGATCAATGGCGCACGCTGCAAGCCGTGGTCGACCATGGCGGCTTCGCCCAGGCGGCTGAAGCGCTGCACCGTTCGCAGTCCTCGGTGAGCTACACCGTGGCCCGCATGCAAGACCAACTCGGCGTTCCGATGTTGCGCATCGACGGGCGCAAGGCGGTGCTGACCGAGGCCGGTGAAGTGCTGTTGCGCCGCTCCCGGCAACTGGTGAAAAACGCCAGTCAACTGGAAGACCTGGCCCACCATATGGAACAGGGCTGGGAGGCCGAAGTGCGCCTGGTGGTCGATGCCGCCTACCCGAATGCGCGCCTGGTGCGTGCCTTGACGGCCTTTATGCCGCAAAGCCGCGGTTGTCGCGTGCGCTTGCGTGAGGAGGTGCTGTCGGGCGTCGAAGAGCTGTTGATGGAAGGCGTGGCCGACCTGGCGATCAGCAGTTTCAGCATTCCCGGCTACCTGGGCACGGAAATGAGCGATGTGGAGTTCATCGCCGTGGCCCATCCCGAGCATGCCTTGCACCGCATGAACCGCGAGTTGAGCTTCCAGGACCTGGAAAGCCAGATGCAAGTGGTGATCCGCGATTCCGGTCGCCAGCAGCCGCGCGATGTGGGCTGGCTCGGCGCCGAGCAGCGCTGGACCGTCGGCAGCCTGGCCACCGCCGCCGCCTTTGTCGGCAGCGGCCTGGGCTTTGCCTGGCTGCCCCGGCACATGATCGAACGCGAACTCGCCGAAGGCGTGCTCAAGCAGCTACCCTTGGAACAGGGCGGCAGCCGCCATCCGACGTTCTACCTGTATTCAAACAAGGACAAACCCTTGGGCCCAGCCACGCAGATCCTGGTGGAGCTGCTGCGCACGTTTGACACGGCCCCCTTGGACGCCCCTTTCGCCGCCCCGCAGCAAGCCTGAAACGGAGTTCAAGCATGGCCTGGTTCGACCACGAAGGCTGCCACCTGCATTACGAGGAATACGGTCACGGCACGCCGCTGATCCTGATCCATGGCCTGGGCTCCAGCAGCCAGGATTGGGAGCTGCAGATCCCGGTGCTGGCCAGGCATTACCGCTTGATCGTGGTGGATGTACGCGGCCATGGGCGCTCCGACAAACCTCGAGAGCGCTACAGTATCCAGGGCTTTACCTTCGACCTGCTCGCCCTGATCGAACACCTGGACCTGCCGCCCGCCCATGTGGTGGGCTTGTCCATGGGGGGGATGATCGCCTTCCAGCTGGCGGTGGACGAGCCCGGCCTGGTCAAGAGCCTGTGCATCGTCAACAGCGCGCCCGAGGTCAAGGTTCGCAGTGCCGATGATTACTGGCAGTGGGCCAAGCGCTGGACCCTCGCGCGCGTGCTCAGCCTGGCCACGATCGGCAAGGCTCTCGGCGACCGGCTGTTCCCCAAACCGCACCAGGCCGACCTGCGCCGCAAGATGGCCGAACGCTGGGCAAAAAACGACAAACGTGCTTATCTCGCCAGCTTCGACGCGATTGTAGGCTGGGGCGTACAGGAACGACTTTCGAGGATTACCTGTCCAACCCTGGTCATCAGCGCCGACCACGACTACACCCCCGTGGCGCAGAAAGAAATCTATGTAAAACTGCTGCCCGATGCGCGGCTGGTGGTGATCGAGGATTCCCGCCATGCCACGCCCTTGGACCAACCCGAAGTCTTTAACGCTACGTTGCTCGATTTTCTAAAGACAGTCGAAACCACTACCCAGGATCACTGACCCATGCTGAAAAAAATCGCCTTCTTCGCCGGTTCCGTATTGTTCGCTGCCAACCTGATGGCGGCCGAGCCTGCCAAGGCGCCGCACGTACTGATCACCACCACCAATGGCGACATTGAAATCGAACTGGACCCGGTCAAGGCGCCGATCAGTACCAAAAACTTCCTGGCCTACGTCGACAAGGGCTTCTACACCAACACGATTTTCCACCGCGTGATCCCGGGCTTCATGGTCCAGGGCGGCGGGTTCACCCAGCAGATGTCGCAAAAACCGACCGAAGCGCCGATCAAGAACGAAGCCAGCAATGGCTTGCACAACGTACGTGGCACCTTGTCCATGGCGCGCACCAACGATCCGAACTCGGCCACCAGCCAATTCTTCATCAACGTCGCCGACAATGCCTTCCTCGATCCAGGTCGCGACGCCGGTTATGCCGTGTTCGCCAAGGTAGTCAAGGGCATGGATGTGGTCGACATCATCGTCAACTCGCAGACCACCACCAAGCAAGGCATGCAGAACGTGCCTATCGATCCTGTCCTGATCAAGTCGGCCAAGCGCATCGACTGAGGTCTGCAGGTAGTTCCGTGCGGTGCCCACCAGGCACCGTGCGCATTTGAACAGGAGAGCCCGCCAGGCGGGCGTCAACCCTAATGCTCTATCGTCGTTTTGAACAACTGATCGACATCTTCCGCGAAGCCCCCAGCGCGGCCCCTCCCGATAAAGTCCTGCCCTTCTATCTCTATTACCTGCGCCAGGTGTGGCCGAGTTTTGCCGCGCTGCTGGTGGTGGGCCTGATCGGTGCGCTGATCGAGGTCGCGCTGTTCAGCTACCTGAGCCGCATTATCGACCTGGCCCAGGGGACGCCCCCGGCGAACTTCTTCCAGTTGCACAGCACCGAGCTGATCTGGATGGCCGTGGTGGCCCTGCTGCTGCGCCCGATCTTCGGCGCCCTGCATGACCTGCTGGTGCACCAGACCATCAGCCCCGGCATGACCAGCCTGATCCGCTGGCAGAACCACAGCTACGTGCTCAAGCAGAGCCTGAATTTTTTCCAGAACGACTTCGCCGGGCGTATCGCCCAGCGCATCATGCAGACCGGCAACTCCCTGCGCGACTCCGCTGTCGCGGCGGTGGATGCGATCTGGCACGTGGCGATCTATGCGATCAGCTCGCTGGTGTTGTTTGCCGAAGCCGACTGGCGCCTGATGATCCCGCTGGTGACCTGGATCGTCTGCTACAGCCTGGCGCTGCGCTACTTCGTGCCCAGGGTGAAAGAGCGCTCGGTGATTTCCTCCGAGGCGCGCTCCAAATTGATGGGCCGGATTGTCGACGGCTACACCAACATCACCACCTTGAAGCTGTTTGCTCACACCCATTACGAGCAGCAATACGCCAAGGAAGCGCTCATCGAGCAGACCGAAAAAACCCAACTGGCCAGCCGCGTGGTGACCAGCATGGACGTGGTGATCACCACCATGAACGGCCTGCTGATCGTCACCACCACTGGCCTGGCCCTGTGGTTGTGGACCCACTCGCTGATTTCCGTAGGCGCGATTGCGCTGGCGACCGGTCTGGTGATTCGTATCGTCAACATGTCCGGCTGGATCATGTGGGTGGTCAACGGCATCTTCGAAAACATCGGCATGGTGCAGGACGGCTTGAAAACCATCGCCCAGCCACTGGCGGTGATCGACCGCGAAAACGCCCCGCGCCTGAGCGTCCCCCATGGGGAAGTGCGCTTCGAGCAGGTGGATTTTCACTATGGCAAGAAGAGCGGGATCATTGGCGGCCTGAACCTGACCATCAAGGCCGGGGAAAAAATCGGCCTGATCGGCCCGTCCGGCGCGGGCAAATCGACCCTGGTCAACCTGCTGCTGCGCCTCTACGACCTGCAGGGCGGGCGCATCCTGATCGACGGCCAGGACATCGCCGAGGTTGCCCAGGAATCCCTGCGCGAACAGATCGGCATGATCACCCAGGACACCTCGCTGCTGCACCGCTCGATCCGCGACAACCTGCTGTATGGCAAACCGGATGCGACCGATGAAGAACTCTGGGCCGCCGTGCACAAGGCGCGCGCCGATGAGTTCATCCCGCTGCTGTCGGATGCCGAAGGACGTACCGGGCTGGATGCACACGTGGGTGAGCGCGGGGTCAAACTCTCCGGCGGCCAACGGCAACGGATTGCCATCGCCCGCGTACTGCTCAAGGACGCGCCGATCCTGATCATGGACGAAGCCACGTCGGCGCTGGACTCGGAAGTGGAAGCCGCCATCCAGGAAAGCCTGGAGACCCTGATGCAAGGCAAGACGGTGATTGCGATTGCGCACCGATTGTCGACCATCGCACGCATGGATCGCCTGGTGGTGCTGGAGAAAGGCCAGATCGCCGAGAGCGGCAGCCACGCCGAGCTGCTGGCCCATGGCGGGCTGTATGCGCGGTTGTGGCAACACCAGACTGGCGGGTTTGTCGGTATCGATTGAAAACTGCCGGCCTACGCAACTCAAAATGTGGGAGGGAGGGAGCTTGCTCCCTCCCCCATGAGTACCCTGGATTTGTGCCGGAACCGTGCTGTACTCAGTGCAGTGCCCAGGCGGGCGCTGAAGTAAATCCGCAGGGAGCATCACTGATTTACTGATTCGGTAGAGCGATCTATCAAGGACGGGTTGCATGTCTTTGTTCAAGCGTTCAGTCACAGAAGGGTTGGGCACGTTTTGGCTGGTGTTGGGCGGTTGCGGGAGTGCGGTGTTGGCCGCGGCGTTTCCCGCCGTCGGCATCGGGTTGTTGGGTGTAGCCCTGGCGTTCGGGCTCACGGTGCTGACCATGGCCGTCGCCATCGGACACATCAGCGGTTGTCACCTGAACCCAGCGGTATCGGTGGGGCTGGTGGTGGGCGGGCGGTTTCCGGCCAGGGAATTACCGGCCTACATCGTGGCCCAGGTAATTGGCGGCACGGTCGCCGCAGCGCTGCTGTACTTCATCGCCAGCGGCAAGCCAGGGTTTGAACTGGCGTCGGGCCTGGCCTCCAACGGCTATGCCGAGCATTCGCCGGGGGGCTACTCATTGGCTGCGGGGTTTGTCTGTGAGTTAGTGATGACGACGATGTTCGTGCTGATCATCCTTGGCGCCACCGACCCTCGTGCCCCGAAGGGCCTCGCGCCGATCGCCATCGGCCTGGCCCTGACCTTGATCCACCTGATCTCCATCCCCGTGACCAACACCTCGGTCAACCCGGCCCGCAGTACGGGCCCGGCGCTGATCGTGGGCGGGTGGGCGATCCAGCAGTTGTGGATGTTCTGGCTCGCGCCGATTCTCGGCGCGGTGGTCGGCGGTTTTACCTATCGATGGCTGGGCAAGGAGGAGCCGGCCTGAGGCCGCGCGGGTTCAGCCCTGCCGGTAAGGCAGGGCTGCCCTCGCCTCTTCGGCATACGCCAGGATCCCCACCCGCTCGCGCGCCAGGAAATCCTCAACGGCTTTTTTCAACCCCGGATGACGCAAGTAATGCCATGACCGGGTAATCACCGGCTCAAACCCGCGAATCAACTTGTGCTCGCCCTGGGCGCCGGCGTCGAAACGTTGCAGGCCGTGGGCGATGGCGTAGTCCATGCCCTGGTAGAAACAGGTTTCGAAATGCAGGCGGTCAAACTCCGCCAGGCAGCCCCAGTAGCGGCCGTAGAAACTGTCGCCACCGACCAGGCTGAACGCCATGGCCACCGGGCGGGCGCCTTGCTTGGCCAGCACCACGCGGATAGCTTCGGGCATGCGCTCGGCGAGCAGGCTGAAAAACGCGCGGGTCAGGTAGGGCGATTGGCGTCTGACGGCGTAGGTGTTGGCGTAGCAGGCATAGACAAAATCCCATTGCGCTTCGCTCAGTTCATGGCCTTGTAGCCACTCAAATTCAATGCCCTGTCCCGCCACCTGTTCGCGTTCCTTACGCATCTGTTTGCGCTTGCGTGAACTCAGGGCGTCGAGAAAGTCCTGGAAGTCGCGATAGCCACGGTTCTGCCAGTGAAACTGACAACCCAGGCGCTGCATCCAGCCCGGCTGCTGGGCCAGGGCGTCATCGGCCAACGCATCGGTGAAATTGATATGGGCGCCGGAGAGCCCCTCGATTTCCAGGTAGCCCGGCAGGCTTCGGAGCAGTTCAAAAGCGTCGGCGGCATTGGCCGCCAACACGCGCGGTCCGCTGACCGGACTGAACGGTACGGCCGTCAGCAGCTTGGGGTAATAGTCGATACCGGCACGCTCACAGGCATCCGCCCAGCCGTGATCGAACACGTACTCGCCGTAGGAGTGCCATTTGCGATAGCCGGGTAACGCCGCGACCAGCCGATCGCCCTCCCAGTGCAACAGATGCTCCGGTTGCCAGCCGGAATGGGGGCCGACGCTACCGCTGTCCTCCAGCGCACTCAGGAACGCATGACGCACGAACGGTTGGGCGTGCGGCACCAGGGCATCCCAGGTCTGAGGGGCGGTTTCGGACAGGCTTGGCAGGCGTTGCAACGGCATCGGCATCCTCACTACTTCAGGGCGTGAAAGCCTGGCGAGTATCGCTTATCGCCGGACCCAGTACACCCTCAAATCGCCGGACAAGGCCGCATGCCAATAGTTCCTTCTTAAATAATTTGTCATGTAGATGACATTACTTCGCCACTGCGCCGTCATAAACCATCGCGATACTGACGCCTGTTTTTAGAGCGCCTGGTTCTACCGGGCGGCTATTTTTTCCGTCCGTCCTCGGTCGGTTGTGTCCTGGATGGTTTGCCATCCCTCCTCACTTTCGGAGATTGATATGCGTCTTGCTTCCACTAAAACTGCGGCGGTCCTGTGCGGTGGCCTGTTACTGGCCCTGAGCGTTCCTGCCAGCGCCGCAGTCGACGCTAAATTGCTCGACATGCTCAAGGCCAACGGCCAGATCACCGCAGCGCAGTACACCGAACTGCAAGCTGAACTGGCCAAGGATCAGAAAGAAAAGCAGATCGCTCAGCAAGCTCAACAAGAGACCAACGAACAGATCGCGGCCACCGCGAAAAAAACCAACGACCTCAGCGTCTTCGATCAGAAGCTGGCATGGGCCGCGAAGACGCAGTTCAAGGGTGACGTACGTTTCCGCCAGGAGACCGTGAAGATCCAGGGCGAATCCAACAACGGTGGCCGTGACAAGGACCGTCAGCGCATTCGTGCCCGCTTGGGCGCCTACACCGAGATCAACTCCCAGGTCGACACCGGCATCCGTATCGCCACGGGCAGCAGCGACGACGCGCGGTCCACCAACCAGGACCAGGATAACTACTTCGACAAGAAGTCGATCTGGCTGGACCTTGGCTACATCGACTACCACCCCGAGCAGATCAAGAACCTGCACGTGATCGGCGGCAAAATGCTCCAGCCTTGGGTGAACATGGGCGACGTGATCTGGGATAGCGATATCAACCCGGAAGGCCTGGCATTGACCTACAAATACCCACTGGGTAGCAGCGCCGAGCTGTTCGGCAGCATCGGTAACTACAACCTCAAGGACAACGTCGACGGCGACGGCGTGCAATTTCGCCACGACCTGCGCCTGACTTCCGGCCAGTTGGGCACACGCTTCTCGGTGACCGACAACCTGAAAATGACCCTGGGCGGCAGCATCTACGCCTACCAGAACGACGAAAACAGTGCCTGTACCACCACCAGCACACCTTGCGCACTGGCGGTCAACGGCAACTCGCCAAACGAACAATTCCGCCTGTACGAAGGGTTTGCCCAGGCAGACATCGGCGGCCTGGCCGTGCCACTGGCGTTCTACGGCCAGTACGTGAAGAACAACGACGCCTCCAACGACCAGGACACTGCCTGGTTGCTGGGTGCCAAGTCCAAGGTGTTCGTGGACTACAACTACCGCGATACGCAACGTAACGCTGTTGTAGGCGCCTTCACCGATTCGGACTTCGGCAACGGCACCACCGGTTCGCGCGGCCACAAGATGAAGGTCAGCTACGACATCGACAAAAACTTCGCCGTCGGCGCCACGTACTTCCTGACCAAGGCTGACTACGCCAGCCGCACTCAGCGCGACGCCAACACCAACACCCTGCAGTTGGATGCTGAAGCCAAGTTCTGAATACCCGTGTGACAAGCCTTGGGCCAGGACGGCCCGAGGTGGCTGTAACAGCCTTGCGTGGGTGAATCGGTCCCCATCATCCGTTCGACTCACCCACGCGAGCCTGCTTTTGCTTCCCCGCTACTCCTGATCCTTGAGCCGCTCGGCAGCCAGCCGCTGTGCCAAGGCATCCGCATCCTCGACCGGCGGCTGCGGCAAGATCCGCAACGTCGCCTGCATCAGGCGCATCTGGCGGATAAACCGCCGACAGTTCGGGCAAAACATCAAGTGATGACGCACCAACAGGCGCTCGCGAAAGGTCAATTGCCCATCGAGATAGTCACTGGAACGTGCCACTTGCTCTTTACAGGTCAACATTCGCCCGTTTCCTCAAAATGCTCCACCGTGGCGAAGACTTTAAGCCGCGCTCGATGCAGCAGCACACGAACGTTGGAGAGCGACAGCGTCAGAAGATTACAGATCTCTTCCAGTTCCAGGCCCTGGCGTTCGCGCAACACCAACACGCTGCCTTGCAACTCAGACAAACTCAGCAACGTATGCTCCAGGCACTTGCGCAGCTCTTCCTCGGTCAGCAGGGCTTCCGGCGTGTCCTGGTGCCAGGCATAGGGGGCGACGGCCCAGTGGCCATCGTCGGGCGAGAAACGCTCATCACCGATCGTCCCATGGGGCGAGGGCAAATCGTCGAGCAATACTTCCCGGCGATTCTGTTTGTAACGGCTCTTGGCGGCGTTGGCAGTGATGGTCAGCAGCCAGGTCTTGAGACTGGAGCGTCCTTCGAACTTGGGCAGGTTGCGCACGACCGCCAGCCAGGCGTCCTGCACGATTTCATCGGCATGGCGCTGACCGACGATGGCATAGGCCACCGCGCGCATGGCGCTCTGGTATTGGGTGACCAATTCCTTGTAGGCCCGCTGCTCGCCCTTGAGCAAGCGTTCAAGCAGGTGCGCATCGTCCGCTGCCGCCATCGTCTACCTCGATTCCACCGTGGAAAACCCGATTCCTGTGTGAGCTGGCTTGCCTGCGATGCTGGCACCGCAGTGATGCAATCGCAGGCAAGCCAGCTCCCACATTGGATCGTGACCGACCGGTAGATCAGCGTTTGCGCAGGATCACGCTACCAATGGAGTACCCGGCGCCGAACGAGCTGAGCACCGCCACGGCGCCCTTGGGCAAGTCGTCCTGGTAGGTGTGGAACGCAATCACCGAACCTGCCGAACTGGTATTGGCGTAAGTGTCGAGGATCACCGGTGCTTCTTCCACCGTGGCTTCGCGGCCCAGCAGTTTCTTCACGATCAGGTGGTTCATGCTCAGGTTGGCCTGGTGCAGCCAGAAGCGCTTCACATCGGCCACATTCAGCTGGTTCTCTTCCAGGTGCACACCGATCAGCTCGGCGACCATCGGGCAGACATCGCGGAAGACTTTGCGGCCTTCCTGCACGAACAGCTTGTCGGGGGCCCCGATGCCCTCTTCCGCCGCACGGTTGAGGAAGCCGAAGTTGTTGCGGATGTTATTGGAGAACTTGGTCAACAGCTTGGTGCTCACCACGTCGAACTGGTGCTCGGAAGTTGCCAGGTCGGCGCGCTCCAGGATCACGGCCGTGGCGGCGTCACCGAAGATGAAATGGCTGTCGCGGTCACGGAAGTTCAAGTGGCCGGTGCAAACTTCGGGGTTGACCATCAGGATCGCCCGGGCCTGGCCCAGCTGGATGCTGTTGGCGGCATTCTGGATGCCGAAGGTGGCCGAGGAACACGCCACGTTCATATCGAAACCAAACCCCTCGATGCCCAGGGCTTCCTGGACTTCAATGGCGATGGCGGGGTACGCACGCTGCAGGTTGGAACAGGCAACGATCACGCCGTCGATATCGGCGGCGGTCTTGCCGGCGCGCTGCAGGGCTTGCTCGGCGGCACCAATAGCCATCTGGCACAGTACCGACCATTCATCGTTGCTGCGCTCGGGCAGGCGCGGGGCCATGCGTTGCGGGTCGAGAATGCCGTCCTTGTCCATGACAAAGCGGCTTTTGATACCGGAGGCCTTCTCGATAAAGGCTGCGCTGGACTCGGTCAGCGCCTGCACCTCGCCGCGCTCGATGGCAGCGGCGTTGTCGCTGTTGAACTGCTGCACGTAGGTATTGAAAGACTGCACCAGCTCTTCGTTGGAGATGCTGTTGGCCGGGGTGTACAAGCCAGTGCCGCTGATGACGACGTTATGCACGGTCGTTCCTCTAAATCTGTCAGGCAGAAGATATTGGTACCGTCGTACCAAACTGTAAGTAGTCCGATTCCCCACCGCGGGCACCAAACTGGCAACGCTTTATTCCATCGCGCCGCGGCTGCGCACCAGCCCATCACGACGATCCCGGCATTTATAACCGCGAAGTTTGCCACAAACCCAGGGATTTGGCGCCATATGCCACTGTTCAAAGCGCACCGATTTCTAATGTGGGAGGGGGCTTGCCCCCGATAGCGGTGTATCAGTCACAGAATCTTTGCCTGACACACCGCTATCGGGGGCAAGCCCCCTCCCACATTTGGACCTGCCCAGTCCTGGAGGCAGGGAGAGGCTTCAGGGTTCTACCTGGCTCCACTGCTTGCTCAGGCGCTTGTCGGAAATCGGTACCTTGGTGCCCAACTGCTGGGCAAACAACGACACGCGATACTCCTCCAACCACCAGCGATAGAGTTCCAACTGAGGGTCGCGCTTGCCTTCCTGGGCATGTTTGTTCAGGCGGTTCTGGTACTGCGCCCAAAGGCCGCCCAGCTCGGTGCTCCACACCCGGTCCTTTTGCACCTGGCTCGGCAGCTTCTCCAGGCGCAGCTCGATGGCCTTGAGGAAACGCGGCAGCTCCTTGAACCATTGCGCCGGGGTTTCCCGCACAAAACCGGGATAGACCAGGTTGCTCAACTGTTGCTTGATATCGTTCAAGGCCACCGCCTGGGCCAGGTCGATCTTGCCTTTGAAGCGCTTTTGCAGGCCGTGCCAGAGCTTCAGCACCTCCAGGGTCAAGCGCGCCAGGCGTTCGGCGTGCTCGGTCCAACTGCCACGCTTACGTTCGGCCAAGGCCGCCAGGCCGGCACCGTCGCGCGGCAGGCTGGCTTCGCCGTCCAGCACGCAACTGTCGAGGCTGGCCAGCAGGATGTCTTCCACCAAGGCATCGATACGCCCCAGTTCGCGGTACATCAGGCCCAATTCGGTCAGGCCGGGCAACTTGCCGCGCAGGAATTTCGCCGGTTCAGCCAGTTGCTGCATCAGCAAGCGTTGCAACGCGCGGCGGTGCTGGAATTCAGCCTCCGCGGCCGTTGAGAAACGCCCCTCCTTGACCGTGCCGCCCTCCTCCACCAGCGCCGGGTACACCGTCATCGACAGCCCGGCGATCTTCTGCTGGGTCTTCTCGGCCACCGCCGCGAACGCCTTGGCTTGCACCGGTTGCTGGCTTTTCGCGGTCTGCGGCACGGCCAATGCGGCCTGGCTGGCTTCGGCAAAGCGCGCGGTCAGCTCGGCCAGGTCGCGGCCTTCGCCGAGGAACTTGCCCTGGCCGTCGACCACTTCCAGGTTCATCCTCAAGTGGCTGTCGACTTGCTGCGCGGCCTCGGCCCAGGCTTCATCACTGACCCGCGCGCCGGTCATGCGCAGCAGTTCGCGGCCCAATGCCTGGGGCAGCGAGCCCTGGCCAAATTCGATGCGTTGCAGCGCGGCCTTGACGAAATCCGGCACCGGCACGAAGTTCTTGCGCAGTGCCTTGGGCAGGTTACGCACCAGCGCGATGCACTTGGCTTCGATCACCCCCGGCACCAGCCATTCGAGGCGCTCCAGCGGCAAGGCCGGCAGCAGCGGCGCCGGTACCCGCAGGGTCACGCCGTCGCGCGGATGGTTGGGCTCGAAGTGGTAACTCAGGGCCAGTTCCAGGTCGCCCAGGTGCAGGGTGTCGGGGTAATGTGCGGCAGTGACTTCGCTGGCTTCGCGGGCCAGCACGTCTTCTTCGCGCATGATCAGCAATTGCGGGTCTTTCTGGCTGTTGACCTTGTACCAGCTGTCGAAGGTGGCGGTCTGGTGGATCTCCGCCGGCAAGCGCGCATCGTAGAAGGCGTAGAGGGTTTCTTCGTCCGCCAGGATGTCGCGACGGCGCGCCTTGGCTTCCAGTTCATCGAGCTGCTCCAGCAGTTGCTGGTTGGCCGCCAGGCACTTGGCGCGGGACTGAATCTCGCCGCGCACCAGGCCCTCGCGGATAAACAGCTCGCGAGACACCACCGGGTCGATGGGCCCGTAATGCACCGGCCGCCGACCGACCACAATCAGCCCGAACAAGGTGATCTGCTCGAACGCCACGACTTGGCCGCGCTTCTTCTCCCAATGGGGCTCGAAGTGGTTTTTCTTGATCAGGTGCCCGGCCAATGGCTCGATCCAGTCGGCATCGATCTTGGCCACCATGCGCGCATACAACTTGGTGGTTTCCACCAGTTCGGCGGTCATCAACCATTGCGGGCGCTTCTTGCCGATGCCCGACGACGGATGAATCCAGAAGCGCCGCTGACGCGCGCCGAGGTAATCGCCGTCTTCGGTCTTCTGGCCGATCTGGCTGAGCAGGCCAGACAGCACCGCCTTGTGCAGTTTCGGGAAGTCCGCCGGTTCCTTATTGACCGTCAACTGCATGTCGCGACAGATCAAGCTCAACTGACGATGGGAGTCTCGCCACTCGCGCAGGCGCAAATAGTTGAGGAAGTTCTTGCGGCACCAGTTGCGCAGCGGGCTGGCGGTCAGTTCCTGGCGTTGTTCTTCAAAGCCGCGCCAGAGGTTGACCAACCCGGCGAAGTCCGAATCCGGGTCCTTCCATTGTGCGTGGGCCTGGTCGGCGGCCTGCTGGCGCTCCGGTGGGCGCTCGCGTGGGTCCTGGATCGACATGGCGCTGGCCACGATGAGTACTTCCTGCAAGCTGCCGAGCTTGGCGGCTTCCAGCAGCATGCGGCCCATGCGCGGGTCCACCGGCAGGCGCGCCAATTGGCGCCCCAGCGGCGTCAGCTGACTGTTGCGGTCGACGGCCGAGAGCTCCTGCAACAGGTTGAAACCGTCGCTGATCGCCTTGCCATCCGGCGGCTCGATAAACGGGAAGTCGGTGATTTCACCCAGGCGCAGGTGCAGCATCTGCAGGATCACGGCAGCCAGGTTGGTGCGCAGGATTTCCGGGTCGGTAAATTCCGGGCGCCCGATAAAGTCTTCTTCGCTGTACAAGCGAATGCAGATCCCCGGTTCAACCCGCCCGCAACGGCCTTTACGCTGGTTGGCGCTGGCTTGGGAAATCGCCTCGATCGGCAGGCGCTGCACCTTGGCGCGATAGCTGTAGCGGCTGATGCGTGCGGTGCCGCTGTCGATCACATAGCGGATGCCCGGCACGGTCAGCGAGGTTTCGGCGACGTTGGTCGCCAGCACCACACGTCGTCCGGGATGGGACTGGAAGATACGCTGCTGTTCGGCCGGCGACAGGCGCGCGTACAGCGGCAGAATTTCAGTGTGCTTGAGCTGCGCCTTGCGCAGCATGTCGGCGGCGTCACGAATCTCGCGCTCGCCGGGCAAAAACACCAGCACATCGCCGGGGCTGCGCCGCTCGCTGCGCTCATAGGCGGCGATTTCATCGAGGGTGGCGAGGATGGCCTGGTCGACGGTCAAGTCATCTTCGACACGATTGCCCTCTTCGTCCTGTTCCAGGGTCAGTGGACGGTACCAGGTGTCCACCGGAAAGGTGCGGCCCGAAACCTCGACAATCGGCGCATCGTCGAAGTGCTTGGAGAAACGCTCCAGGTCGATGGTTGCCGAGGTGATGATCACCTTCAGGTCCGGACGACGCGGCAGCAGGGTCTTCAGGTAGCCGAGCAGGAAGTCGATGTTCAGGCTGCGTTCGTGGGCTTCGTCGACGATGATCGTGTCGTAGCGTTCGAGGTAGCGATCGTTCTGGGTTTCGGCCAGCAGGATGCCATCGGTCATCAGCTTGATCAGGGTGTTGGAGTCGCTTTGGTCTTCAAAGCGCACCTGATAGCCGACCAGCGCGCCCAGCGGCGTGGCCAACTCGTCGGCGACGCGACTGGCGACGCTGCGCGCGGCAATCCGGCGCGGCTGGGTATGACCGATCAGGCCGTGTTGGCCGCGGCCGATTTCCAGGCAGATTTTCGGCAGTTGGGTGGTTTTACCCGAGCCAGTTTCGCCCGCAATGATCAGCACCTGATGCTTGAGCAATGCTTCCTTGATCTCATCGCGCTTGGCGGCAATCGGCAGGCTGTCGTCGTAGCGAATCACCGGCAGGCTGGCACGCCGCGCCGTGACCTGGGCACAGGACGCCTGCATGCGCGTGACCCACTGCGCCAGCTTCTCCTCATCGGGCTTCTTGCGCAGCTCGAGCAACTGCCGCCGCAAGCGGTGGCGGTCGGCGAGCATGGCGTGGTCGAGGTTTTTCAGCAGTTGGTCGATAGCAGGCGCTTGGTCAGTCATCAGGTGCGTTTGGGTCGTCTATTTATGCAGGGGGCGGATTGTCGCAGAAAACCGCCGCCGCGCGCGCCCCTCATTCGTTATCGCGGTCCTTGCGCCGGTAAGGGAACACATCGATGACCTTGCCGGCCCGAATCGCGTCTTGCAAGCTTTTCCAGTAGTCGGCGTTATACAGCTCGCCGTGCAGTTCATTGAACAGCTTGCGCTGGCCAGCGTCGGCAAACAGGAACGGCGGGAATTCTTCGGGGAACACATCCAGCGGGCCGATGGAGTACCAGGGCTCGGAGGCCATTTCATCCTCGGGGGTGCGGGGTGCGGGGATGTGGCGGAAATTGGCCTCGGTCAGGAAGCAGATTTCGTCATAGTCGTAGAACACCACACGGCCGTGGCGGGTGACGCCGAAGTTCTTCAGCAACATGTCACCGGGAAAGATATTCGCCGCCGCCAATTGCTTGATGGCCAGGCCGTAGTCTTCCAGGGCTTCGCGCACTTGAGCGTCGTTGGCGTTGTCGAGGTAGAGGTTGAGGGGGGTCATGCGCCGTTCGGTCCAGCAGTGGCGGATCAGCACGGTGTCGCCCTCCACTTCGACGGTGCCGGCGGCCACATCGAGCAATTCGGCCAGGCACTCGGGCTCGAACTTGCTCAAGGGGAAGCGAAAGTCGGCGAACTCCTGGGTATCGGCCATGCGCCCGACGCGGTCGACGCTTTTGACCAGGCGGTATTTCTCGATCACCGTGGCGCGGTTGACGTTTTTCGACGGCGAGAAGCGGTCCTTGATGATCTTGAACACGGTGTTGAAGCCCGGCAGCGTGAACACGCTCATGACCATGCCGCGCACGC
This sequence comes from Pseudomonas sp. FG86, assembly GCF_057808775.1. Classification (NCBI taxonomy): domain Bacteria; kingdom Pseudomonadati; phylum Pseudomonadota; class Gammaproteobacteria; order Pseudomonadales; family Pseudomonadaceae; genus Pseudomonas; species Pseudomonas sp. FG86. The sequence goes on from NZ_JBMDIS010000006.1 coordinate 120,312, forward strand.
CGGGGGCCATGATGAACTGGTCATCGGTGGTCGCCAGGTGGTTGATCAGCGCGCGGTAGAACTCCGACTTGCCGTGCTTGTAGAACCCGATGGAGGTGTACAGCTCGGCGATGTGCTTGCCCGGCAGGATGCGCTTGAGAAAGCCGATGAATTCCGCCGGTACCGGCACGTCGACCATGAAGTAAGAACGGGTGAACGAGAAGATGATCGACACATCGGCTTCATCGGTGATCAGCGCGTCGATCTGGATGCCGCGCCCTTCGCGGTGCAGCAGCGGGATGACCAGGGGCCACTGTTCTTCATGGGTGTAGATGCGTCCTACGAGGTAGGCGCCCTTGTTGCGGTAGAGCACCGAGGAAAACAGCTCGACCTTGAGCTCCGGGTCCTTGCAGACCCAATCCGGCAGGTTCTCGCGCAGTTGTGCTTCGAGGCGACGCAGGTCGGCCGGCAAATCGGCATAGGGTTCGCTGAAGCGGTAGTCGGCGAAGATCTGCGCGAGCATATCGGTGATTTTGCCGGCCGGCGTGTAGATGCGGGTCTGCGCCGCTCGCGCCCGACGCAGGCTCGGCCGGGTCGTGTGGATGAACATGCAGCCGTCGCTGATCAGGTCATGGCTGAACAGGCCGCAGAAAATCGAGTTGTACCAAGTCTCGGACAGCTCATCGTCAAAGCGCAGGTCAATCAGGCCTATATAGGCGCTTTTCACCAGCGGCCAAACGTCGATATCCAGCAGCGTGGCCTCGTCGAAGGCAGCCTGCAGGCGCTCGGTCACTTCACTGACCTTCTCTTCATACAGGTTGATACGCGCCGCCGAGGCTGCCTGCCCCAGTTGCCACTGGGCTTTTTCGAAACGTTCGCGGGCGCCGTCGGTGATCTGGCGAAAGTGCTCGCGGTAATCGTCGAAGCCTTCAAGGATCATCCGCGCAATAGCGAGGGCGGGCGTGGATTGCGACATGCGGGAAACCTCGAACGGGCATCTGGAAGCCCTGAGCTTAGCCAGTGAAGAGTGACAGGAGAAGGATGATTTTTTCCGACGGGTTGTACAACTTCGCGAAGATCGTACATTTATTTTCAGTTTTTTTAATTCGACCATACGGTCAATAAACACCCCCTAAAGTCGCGTTTCGCACGTTAAACGTTTCATCTGAAAGCCTGTAACCACGTGGCCTGGCCGCCGCAGCCCAGGCAAACCCGCACGGCGACTGGTTTTCAGCATGTGTAAGCATTTCGATACAGCCTAAGGGAAACCCTGATTACCGCAGTGATGGCACTTTGATATATACCGCGCCCTCTCCCACCCTAACAAGGTCAGAAGACCGATCCGGGAACTGGTTTTAATCGCCCGAGGAGCACTGAGATGTCATTGAGGAACATGAGGATCGGGCTGCGCGCCAGTCTGAGTTTTGGGGTGTTGGCCAGCCTGCTGGTGATTGTCGGCCTGTTTGGCCTGGGTCAGATGGCCAAGCTGCGTGAAAGCGCCCTGGTGATCGAGGGGTCGTGGATGCCGAGCATCGAGAATATCCATGACAGCGCGGCCTACGTGGCCAGCATCCGTCTGGAAGCGTTGCGCCTGGTAACCACCGACGAGTCGCGCGTGCGTGACAACAGCAAAGGCCTGATCAGCCGCCAGCGTACGGAATTGCAAACCCTGCTGGACCATCACGAAACCCTGCTCAGCAGCGACCAGGAGCGCGAACTGCTCAAGCAGGTCAAAGCCAACGTAAACACTTACCTCACCATCGTCGGGCAGATGATCGCCCTGGTGGATAAGGACCAGCAGCAGGACGCTATCGACCTGCTCAACAACCGCCTGGCGCCACAGGGTGGAATCCTCACCAAGAGCCTGGAGGACATGATCACCTTCAACCAGAACGGCGTGGAAGCCGCAACCGATGCAGCGGCACAGGTGTATACGCGCGCGCAGTGGATTGTCGGCCTGATCATCAGCGTTGCGCTGGTCGCCACCTTGCTGCTGGCCTGGCTGTTGACCCGCAGCATCACCGCGCCACTGGGCCAGGCCCTGAGCGTTGCGCGCACGATTGCCGCCGGAGACTTGAGCCAGCCCGTCGTGGTGCAGGGCCATGACGAACCGGCACAACTGCTGACAGCACTGGCAACCATGCAGGCGCAACTGCAAACCACCATCCGTGGCATCAGCGAATCGGCGCAGCAACTGGCATCGGCGGCTGAAGAAATGAGTTCGGTGATGGAACAGAGCACACGTGGCCTGCAAGCGCAGAACGACGAGATCGAACAGGCCGCGACCGCCGTGACCGAGATGAGCGCGGCGGTGGATGAAGTGGCGGGCAATGCGGTATCCAGCGCCGAAGCGTCCCAGGCGTCCGACGAAGACAGCAAGCACGGCCACTACCAGATCAGCGAAACCATCAGCTCGATCCAGAACCTGGTGGACGAAGTGCTCGGCGCTTCGAACAAAGCCGAGGGCCTGGCGATGCAGGCCCAGGACATCAGCAAGGTGCTGGAAGTGATCCGCGGCATTGCCGGGCAAACCAACCTGCTGGCGCTCAACGCCGCCATTGAAGCCGCCCGCGCGGGTGAGGCCGGGCGTGGCTTTGCGGTGGTCGCCGATGAAGTGCGCTCACTGGCCCAGCGTACCCAGGATTCCACCGAAGAAATCGAGCAGATGATCGCCGGCATTCAGCAAGGCACCCAGGACACCGTCAGTGCCTTGAACAGCAGCGCCGAGCACGCCGGCCAAACCTTGCAACGGGCCAACAACGCCGGCAACGCCCTGGAAAAAATCACCGCCGCCATCTCGCAGATCAGCCAGCGCAACCTGGTGATCGCCAGCGCCGCCGAGCAACAAGCGTTGGTGGCCCGCGAAGTGGACCGCAGCCTGGTGAATATCCGGGACCTGTCGACCCAGACCGCCGCTGGCGCCACCCAGACCTCGGCCGCCAGCCAGGAACTGTCGCGCCTGGCGGTGGACCTGAATGGGCTGGTGACGCGGTTTGTTCTGTAATCAATAGAAAGGTCATGTAACACTCGCCGGCTTATTGAGGTAGGAGCGTTACGTGAGACCTGTCGACACCTTGTACCTGCTGGGGCTCGCCGCCATCTGGGGCGCGAGTTTCCTGTTCATGCGCATCATCGCGCCAGAGATTGGCACGGTGCCGACCGCGTTTTTCCGCGTGTCGATTGCCGCCGCAGGGTTGTTGGTGATCCTGGCGATGATGCGCGTGCGCTGGGACTTCCAGGGCAAGTTCAAGACCGTCCTGCTGCTGGGGGTGATCAACTCCGGGATTCCCGCGACGATGTATTCGGTGGCCGCCCAGGTGCTGCCAGCGGGTTACTCGGCGATCTTCAATGCCACCACGCCGTTGATGGGGGTGTTGATCGGCGGGCTGTTCTTCAGCGAGCGGCTGACCCCGTCGAAAATCGCCGGGGTGTGCCTGGGGCTTTTCGGTGTAGGCGTGCTGACCCGCGCGGGCCCGGTGGCGTTTGACCTGGAATTATTGATGGGCGCGCTGGCCTGTTTGCTGGCGACTACGTGTTATGGCTTTGCCGGGTTCCTGGCGCGCCGCTGGCTGGACCAGCGGGGAGGATTGGACAGTCGTCTTTCAGCCCTGGGCAGCATGCTCGGCGCCACGTTGTTCCTGCTGCCGTTGTTTATCTACAGCGCCATCAGCCATCCGCCCGCGAGTTGGGGTGGGTGGCAGGTGTGGTTGTCGCTGCTGGGCCTGGGGCTGGTGTGTACGGCATTTGCCTATGTGTTGTACTTCCGCTTGCTCACTGCGATTGGCCCCGTGAGATCGATGACTACCACTTTCCTGATCCCGCCGTTCGGCGTGCTGTGGGGCGCGTTGCTGCTCGACGAGCCGTTATCAATGGCGCATCTGTATGGCGGGGTGTTGATTGCGGGGGCGTTGTGGTTGGTGTTGCGGCCACGCAGGTCGTAGGCGCCGGCGAACCGGCACCTACGGGGTAGACATCAGCCTTTACGGAACACAAACACCAACCCAACGATGATCAACCCCATCCCCAGCAGGCTCAACAACGCCAGCCGATTACCGAAGATCAGGTAATCCATCACCGCCGTCACCGCCGGCACCAGGTAGAACAGGCTGGTGACGTTGACCAGGTTGCCCCGCGCGATCAGGCGGTACAGCAGCAACGTCGCCAGCACCGACACCACCAGCCCCATCCACAATACCGGCAGGTAAAAGCCGGCATTCTGTTCGAAGTGGAACGGCTGGAACGGCACGAATACCGCGCACAACAGCAGCCCGGCCAGGTACTGCAGCGGCAGCGTGCCCAAAGGGTTGTCGGTAATGCGTTTTTGCATGATTGAGCCGAAGGTCATGCTCGCCAGGGCCAGCAGGCCGAAGAGCATCCCGGCCAGGGACATCCCCGCCAGCCCGATACCCTGGTACACCACCATGATCAACCCCGCCAACCCGAGGCCAAGGCCGAACAGGCGGCGCCCGGAACGCTGGCGCTCCGTCAGCGCCACGGTCAGGATCGGCTGCACGCCCATGAGGGTCGCCATCACGCCGGGGGTGACGTTGAGGTCCAGGGCCAGCAGATAGAAAATCTGGTAGGCCCCCAACAACACCAGGCCGGTCGCCGCTGCATACCACAGCGGTTTGCCGGGGCGCGGCAGTTGCAGCTTGAGCATCGGTACGAGGATCACCAGACCGAGCAGGGCGATGGCAAAACGGATCAATAAGAAGGCGAAGGGCGACGCATGGGCCAGGCCCAGCTTGGAGAAGATCGCCCCGCTGCTCCACAGCAGGACAAACAGGCTCGTCGAGGCCGCCGCGGCCACGGATTGTTTCGAAAGAACAGACATGGTTACCACCTGTAATCAGGCAAAAAAAGCCGACTCAGCAAAGGCTGAAGTTCTGGAGTTTTTTCAGGCGTGCAGACGGGGACAGCGAGTCGCTGATCAGCCCGAAATGCCAACACCCGGCGGTGATACGACTGCGTACACCGGCGCGCGACTGACAGGTGGGGGGTAGTGACTGATCTGCGCAGGCTGCTTGTTCCCGCACGGTACGACCACAGCGTTGACCGCTGAATCGACTACCGCTATGCGCTGGAGAGCTGGCATGGGCTGATCTTGTGTGGAGGGATGAAGAAGGCCTGACTATAACCAGCCGTTGATACGTTTTGCAATCACTTCACCAACGCCCTTGCGTGGCACAGTTTTCATGTGGCCCACAGGGGACGATCGCTATAATGCCGTCCAGTTTTTTCCAAGGACTCCCCATGCTCGCATTGCCCTGGCTGTACCTGGCGCTTCTTTCCATCGGCTATGTGCTGGCCTTGGCCTACGGGCAACTGGGCGTGCTGGCGCTGGTGTCCGTCGCCCTGCTGCTGATTGCCGGTTATGCCGTGCGCCAGCAGCGCACGCCTTGGGCACGCTACATCGGCCATGGTTTGTTCATTGTGCTGGCCCTGAGCCTGGCGATGCACTGGCTACCGGGCTTCTACAACGGGCGCGCCATCGAGCCGCAACGCTTTACCCCCGACGCGGTGCCCTTTTCGATGTACCTGAACCAGGACAAACCGCTGATCGGCTTCTGGCTGTTACTGGCCTGCCCGTGGGTGGTGGCGCGACGCTCCTTGCGCCTGTCGATCTGCGTCACGGCCCTGGCCTTGGCCCTGACCGCGATTGCCGCCCTCGGCGGCGCAGCCTTGTTGGGCGTCATCAGTTGGGCGCCGAAATGGCCGGTGCAGGCGTGGTTGTGGGTATTGAATAACCTGTTGTTGGTGACCTTGGTGGAAGAGGCGTTGTTTCGCGGCTACATTCAGGGCGGCCTGCAACAGCGCTTCAAGCACCTGCCCTACGGCGAGAACCTGGCACTGCTGCTGGCCTCGCTGCTGTTCGGGCTGGTGCACCTTGGCGCGGGCTGGCAATGGGTGTTGCTGGCAAGCATTGCCGGTGTGGGTTACGGCCTGGCTTATCGCTTTGGTGGGCTGGGTGCGGCGATTGCCACGCACTTTGGGCTGAACCTGCTTCACTTCGGGTTGTTTACTTATCCGATGCTGGCTGGCTGATGTCTACCGGAGGCAAGGCGTTCCTGCGGATTGTTGCAAAAATAAGTTAAATAAGCGCCCGCTCCTGCCGATACCCCTTGAAAGCCTTGCGGATTGAACAATCATGCGTAATAACCAACCCGTTACCCAGCGCGAACGTACCTTCCCCGCTCAGCAACGGTTGATCTCCACCACAGATGCCAAGGGCGTGATCACCTACTGCAACGACGCTTTCGTCGAAATCAGTGGGTTCTCCCGCGATGAACTGGTGCGTGCCCCGCACAATCTGGTTCGTCACCCGGACGTTCCGGCGGCCGTATTCGGGCACATGTGGTCAACGCTCAAACAAGGCTTGCCATGGATGGGCATCGTCAAGAATCGCTGCAAGACCGGTGATCACTACTGGGTTAACGCCTATGTGACACCGGTTTTCGACGGCAACCAGGTGGTCGGCTACGAGTCGGTGCGCATCAAGCCCACCGCCGAGCAGATCCGCCGGGCCGAAGCGCTCTATCAACGCATCAACCAGGGCAAGTCTGCCGTTCCCCAGCGGGACAAATGGCTGCCGGTGTTGCAGGACTGGCTGCCGTTTATCCTGATCAGCCAGTTGAGCTTCATGATCGGTGCGTCGCTGAATTCCCACTGGGGCTTTGCCCTGGCGGCGGGGCTGTCGGTGCCCTTGGGCCTGCTGGGCCTGAGTTGGCAACAGCGTGGCCTCAAGCGCCTGCTGCGCCTGGCCGAGCAGACCACCTCAGACCCGCTGATCGCACAGATGTACACCGACAGCCGTGGCGCCCAGGCGCGACTGGAAATGTCGATCCTCAGCCAGGAAGCCCGCCTGAAAACCTGCCTCACGCGTCTGCAGGACACGGCTGAACACCTCAACGACCAGGCGGCGCAGTCCAACACCCTGGCGCATAACAGCTCCAGCGGCCTGGAACGCCAGCGCGTGGAAACCGAACAGGTGGCCACCGCGGTCAACCAGATGGCGGCGACCACCCAGGAAGTTGCCAGCCATGTGCAGCGCACGGCGGATGCGACCCAGGAAGCCAATCGCCTGACCGGTCGTGGCCGCGATATCGCCGGGGAAACCCGCGAGGCCATTCAGCGTCTGTCGCTGGCCGTGGGCGAAACCGGGGTGACCGTTACCCAACTGGCCAAGGACAGCGATGAAATCGGCGGTGTCGTCGATGTGATCAAAGGCATCGCCGATCAAACCAACTTGCTGGCGCTGAACGCGGCAATCGAAGCCGCGCGTGCCGGGGAGATGGGCCGTGGCTTCGCAGTCGTGGCCGATGAAGTCCGTCAACTGGCCCAGCGCACCGCCGAGTCGACCGGGCAGATCCATACCTTGATCGCCAAGCTGCAACAAACTGCCGCTGCCGCCGTGCAAACCATGGACGCCGGGCATCGCCAGGCCGAAGAAGGGGTGGCGCGGGTAATGGAAGCGGATCAGGCGTTGGTCGGCATCAGCGAAGCAGTGGCCAACATCACCGACATGACCACCCAGATTGCGGCAGCCACCGAAGAGCAAAGCTCGGTAGCCGAAGAGATCAGCCGCAACATCAGCACGATTGCGCTGTTGGCGGACCAGACTTCGGAACAGGCGTTGAACTCGGCGCAGTTGAGTGAGGAATTGACGCATACCGCCAATACCCAGTACTCGCTGGTCGAGCGGTTTAACCGCTAGACCGCTATCGGGGGCAAGCCCCCTCCCACATTCGACCGCGTTCCAAGGGGTGTACGCGGTAAATGTAGGAGGGGGCTTGCCCCCGATAGGGCCCTAGAGGGCTCCGAGAAACCGGGCAACCTGCACCGCCGCAGCCTCCAGATGCTGCTCATGACTGAACCCCGAAGCCTTCAACGGCTTCAAGTCATGGTCCCCCGCCACCAGCCACATTACCTCGATGCTCGGCGACAAATCATAGCCTTCTACCGCCACTCGATTACCCAAGGCATCGCGCTCGCCCTGCAAGATCAACGTCGGCGTCTGCAGCCCGGCCAGATGCTCGACCCGGGGCTTCTCCGGCTTGCCCACCGCATAGAACGGATACCCCAGGCATACCAACCCATCGACGCCCAGTTCATCGGCCACCAGACTGGCCATACGCCCGCCCATGGACTTGCCACCGATGGCCAGTGTTCCAGCGACATGGCGTCGCACCTCGGCATGCACCTCACGCCATGCCTGCAACAGTTTGGCGGCCGGGTTCGGCGGGCGTTTGCCGCCCTCTACGCGCCGCTGGGCCATATAGGGAAACTCGAAGCGCAACACGTTCACCCCATGCAGGGCAAGGCGTGCAGCCATGTCGGTCATGAACGTCGAGTCCATCGGTGCGCCGGCGCCGTGGGCCAGAATCAGGGTGACAGGCTCACGCCGATCTCCCTTTGCCGCGGCGTCCCACAACCAGCCGTGTTCCCGCACACACTGCGCCCATTGATCCCCGTCAATACTGGCCTTGTGCTCTTTGCTCATGCTTGCCTCGCTATTCAGTCTGCCTATAACTCCAGCCCAAGTGCCGCATTCGCTTGGGTTGAACCGTGGATGGGGAACCATGAACACTACATTAAGTACCGCCTATAACTACAAGGTGGTCCGCCAATTCGCCATTATGACGGTGGTGTGGGGCATCGTCGGCATGGGGCTCGGGGTTTTTCTCGCCGCCCAATTGGTATGGCCTGCGCTCAACTTCGACTTACCCTGGACCAGCTTCGGCCGCTTGCGCCCGTTGCACACCAACGCGGTGATCTTTGCCTTCGGTGGCTGCGCGTTGTTCGCCAGTTCCTTCTACTCCGTGCAGCGCACCTGCCAGACCCAGCTGTTCGCGCCGAAAATCGCCGCGTTCTGCTTCTGGGGCTGGCAACTGGTGATCCTGCTCGCCGCGATCTCCTTGCCGCTGGGCTACACCAGCTCCAAGGAATACGCTGAGCTGGAATGGCCGATCGACATCCTGATCACCATTGTCTGGGTGGCCTACGCCATTGTGTTCTTCGGCACCGTGGCCAAGCGCAACACCAAGCACATCTACGTCGGCAACTGGTTCTTCGGTGCGTTCATCATCACCGTCGCGATCCTGCATATCGTCAACAACCTGGAAATCCCGGTCAGCCTGACCAAGTCCTACTCGCTGTACGGCGGTGCGACGGATGCCATGGTGCAGTGGTGGTATGGGCATAACGCGGTAGGCTTCTTCCTGACCGCTGGCTTCCTGGGAATGATGTATTACTTCGTACCCAAGCAAGCCGAGCGTCCGGTGTATTCCTATCGCCTGTCGATCGTGCACTTCTGGGCACTGATCACCCTGTACATCTGGGCCGGTCCTCACCACCTGCACTACACCGCACTGCCCGACTGGGCACAGTCGTTGGGCATGGTGATGTCGCTGGTCCTGCTGGCGCCAAGCTGGGGCGGCATGATCAACGGCATGATGACCCTGTCGGGCGCCTGGCATAAGCTGCGCAGCGACCCGATCCTGCGCTTTCTCGTGGTTTCGCTGGCGTTCTACGGCATGTCGACCTTCGAAGGTCCGATGATGGCGATCAAGACGGTCAACGCCCTCTCCCACTACACCGACTGGACCATTGGCCACGTACACGCCGGCGCCCTCGGCTGGGTAGCGATGATCTCCATCGGCGCGCTGTACCACATGATCCCGAAAATCTTCGGTCGCGAGCAGATGTACAGCCTCGGCCTGATCAACGCGCACTTCTGGCTGGCCACCATCGGCACCGTGCTCTACATCGCCTCGATGTGGGTCAACGGCATCGCCCAGGGCCTGATGTGGCGTGCGGTCAACGAAGACGGCACCTTGACCTACTCCTTCGTCGAAACCCTGGTGGCCAGCCACCCAGGCTTCATCGTGCGGTTGGTCGGCGGCGCCATCTTCCTCAGCGGCATGTTCCTGATGGCTTACAACACTTGGCGCACCGTGCGTTCGGCACAACCTGCCGAAGTCGCCGCTGCGGCGCAGATGGCCTGAGGAGTCGATGATGAAACACGAAACGATTGAAAAGAACGTCGGCCTGCTGATGCTGCTCATGGTACTGGCCGTGAGTATCGGCGGCCTGACCCAGATCGTCCCGCTGTTCTTCCAGGACGTCACCAACAAACCGGTGGAAGGCATGAAGCCCTATACCGCGCTGCAACTGGAAGGTCGCGACATCTACATCCGCGAAGGCTGCGTACAGTGCCACTCGCAAATGATCCGCCCATTCCGCGCCGAGACCGAACGCTACGGCCACTACTCGGTCGCCGGTGAAAGTGTGTGGGACCACCCGTTCCTGTGGGGCTCCAAGCGCACCGGGCCGGACCTGGCCCGCGTCGGCGCGCGCTACTCGGACGACTGGCACCGCGCGCATCTGTACAACCCGCGCAACGTCGTGCCCGAGTCGAAAATGCCGGCCTACCCATGGCTGGTGACCGCCGCTGTCGACAGCAGCCACACCGAGACCAAGTTGAAAGTGATGCGCACCCTCGGCGTGCCCTACACCGACGACGACATCAGTGGCGCCGTGGCCAGCCTCAAGGGCAAGACCGAGATGGATGCACTGGTTTCGTACCTGCAAGTGCTCGGCACTGCCATCAAGAGCAAGAGGTGAGCCATGGGATTTGAATTCGATGCGGGCACCATCCGCGGCCTCGGCACGCTGGTCGTCGCTATCGCGTTTATCGGCTTGTCGCTGTGGGTGTTCAACAACCGGCGCAATGAGGAATTCGAGCAGGCGCGCCTGCTGCCGTTTGCCGACGAACCCTCTCCATCCGACGCTCAAGAAGAGCCTGTAACAAGGAGCAACCGGCCATGACTACCTTTTGGAGTACATGGATCTGCGTACTGACCCTCGGCAGCCTGATCGGCCTGACTTGGCTGTTGTTCGGCACCCGCAAGGGCGAGACCAAGGGCAGTGTCGACCAGACCATGGGCCACGCCTTCGACGGCATTGAGGAATACGACAACCCGCTGCCCCAGTGGTGGTTCATGCTGTTCGCCGGCACCTTGGTATTTGCCGTCGGCTACCTGATCCTCTACCCGGGCCTGGGCAACTGGAAAGGCGTGCTGCCAGGCTATGAAGGCGGCTGGACATCGGCCAAGGAGTGGGACAAGGAAATGGCTAAGGCCGACACCAAGTTCGGGCCGATCTTCGCCAAATTCTCGGCCATGCCGGTGGAAGCCGTCGCAAAAGATCCACAAGCGCTGAAAATGGGCGGACGCCTGTTCGCGTCCAACTGCGCGGTGTGCCACGGCTCGGATGCCAAGGGCGCGTTTGGCTTCCCGAACCTGGCGGACAACATCTGGCGCTGGGGCGGTTCGGCCGAAGCAATCAAGACCACCATCATGAACGGTCGCCATGCGGCGATGCCGGCCTGGGGTGACATGCTGGGTGACGAGGGGGTGAAAAACGTCGCTGCCTATGTACGCCATGAACTGGCCAAGCTGCCCCTGCCGGCCGACAGCGCTGCCGACCTGGCCGCCGGCCAAGCCACGTTCAGCACCACCTGTGTTGCCTGCCACGGTCCGCAAGGCCAGGGCATGGAAGCCATGGGCGCGCCCAACCTGACCCTGCCAAGTGGCTATATCTACGGCACCAGCCTGGCGCAGTTGCAGCAAACTATTCGCCACGGCCGCCAAGGCCAGATGCCGGCCCAGGAAGTGCTGCAAGGTAATGACAAGGTGCACCTGCTCGCCGCCTACGTTTACAGCCTGTCCCATAACGCTGATGGCGCCAAGCCAGAAAGCCAAGCTCAATAACCGTTAACTGCCGCCCCGCCCTGGGGCGGCAGCCCTACCCCGTTACGCGACCAAGTGTCGCACCCTTCCAAAGCACAACTTTCCCCTCCTGCCATTCGGGTCTACGCTTGTCCCCACAGTGGATCGGTATTGACCGGTCGACGGCTGACTTGCACTCATTGGGTTGAACATTTCTACAGGGCGACAGGCGCAAAGGCTGGCAGCGACCGGCTGTCGTGCCACTGACCACTCGTCAGCCGGGCAGCGTGTTCATACACACCCAGTAACAAGTCTCCACGACCTGATAAAATTCCTGTCCATTTGCTCAGCTTTCCATTTCGGATTTTGTCCTTACATCAAACATGGAAAGGGCGCAGAATCTGGCGTGGAACGCATTGACACAGGTCACCCTTGCGTTGCAATGGCACCTCGGTTTCTCCATACTTGCGACCGATTTTTACCTATAAAAAAACCTAAACCGTGGAACCTTAGAATGAGCACAGCAATCAGTCCGACTGCTTATAACTATAAGGTAGTCCGCCAGTTCGCCATCATGACGGTGGTCTGGGGGATCCTTGGCATGGGGCTCGGGGTGTTCATCGCCTCGCAACTGGTCTGGCCGGAATTGAACTTCGGCTTGCCCTGGACGACCTTTGGCCGCCTGCGCCCGCTGCACACCAACCTGGTGATTTTCGCCTTCGGCGGATGTGCCCTGTTTGCCACCTCCTACTATGTCGTGCAGCGAACCTGCCAGACGCGACTGATTTCCGATGGCCTCGCCGCATTCACCTTCTGGGGATGGCAAGCGGTGATCGTCGGGGCCGGCATCACGTTGCCGCTGGGCTACACCACCACCAAGGAATACGCCGAGCTGGAATGGCCCATCGCCATTTTGCTCGCGATCGTGTGGGTGACCTACGCGGTGGTGTTCTTCGGCACCATCACCAAGCGCAAGACCAAGCACATCTATGTGGGTAACTGGTTCTACGGTGCCTTCATCCTGGTGACGGCGATGCTGCACATCGTCAACCACGCGTCGCTGCCGGTCAGCCTGTTCAAGTCCTACTCGGCCTACGCCGGGGCGACGGATGCGATGATCCAGTGGTGGTACGGCCACAACGCCGTGGGTTTCTTCCTCACCACCGGTTTCCTGGGGATGATGTACTACTTCGTGCCGAAACAGGCCGAACGTCCTATTTACTCGTATCGCCTGTCCATCGTGCACTTCTGGGCGCTGATCACCCTGTACATCTGGGCCGGCCCGCACCACTTGCACTACACCGCGTTGCCGGATTGGGCGCAGTCCCTGGGCATGGCGATGTCGATCATCCTGCTGGCACCGAGCTGGGGCGGCATGATCAACGGCATGATGACCCTGTCGGGCGCCTGGCATAAGCTGCGCACCGACCCGATCCTGCGCTTCCTGGTGGTTTCGCTGGCGTTCTACGGCATGTCGACCTTCGAAGGTCCGATGATGGCGATCAAGACCGTCAACTCGCTCTCCCACTACACCGACTGGACCATCGGCCACGTACACGCCGGCGCCCTGGGTTGGGTGGCGATGATCTCCATCGGCGCGCTGTACCACATGATCCCGAAAATCTTCGGCCGTGCGCAGATGCACAGCGTCGGGCTGATCAACACGCACTTCTGGCTGGCCACCATCGGCACCGTGCTCTACATCGCCTCGATGTGGGTCAACGGCATCACCCAGGGCCTGATGTGGCGTGCGATCAACGATGACGGCACCCTCACCTACTCCTTCGTCGAAGCGCTGCAAGCCAGCCACCCGGGCTACATCGTCCGTGCCCTGGGCGGCGCGTTCTTTGCCACCGGCATGCTGTTCATGGCCTACAACGTCTGGCGCACCGTGCGTGCTTCCGACCCTGCAGAAGCCGAAGCCGCCGCCAAGATCGTCGTTGTGGGAGCCCACTGATGAAGCATGAAGTAGTCGAGAAGAATATCGGCCTGCTGGCCTTCTTCATGGTCATCGCCGTGAGTATCGGCGGCCTGACCCAGATCGTTCCGCTGTTTTTCCAGGACGTGACCAACAAGCCGGTCGAAGGCATGAAGCCCCGCACCGCCCTTGAACTGGAAGGCCGCGACGTCTACATCGCCAACGGTTGTGTCGGCTGCCACTCGCAGATGATCCGACCGTTCCGCGCCGAAACCGAACGCTACGGCCACTACTCGGTCGCCGGTGAAAGTGTCTGGGACCATCCGTTCCTGTGGGGTTCCAAGCGCACCGGCCCGGACCTGGCCCGTGTCGGCGGGCGTTACTCCGACGACTGGCAGCGTGCGCACTTGTACAACCCGCGCAACGTGGTGCCTGAGTCGAAAATGCCGGCGTACCCGTTCCTCGTGGAAAACAAGCTCGACGGCAAGGACACCGCGAAGAAGATGGAAGTCTTGCGCACCCTGGGCGTGCCCTACACCGACGAAGACATCGCCGGTGCAGCCGCAGCCGTGAAGGGCAAGACCGAAATGGACGCATTGGTGGCCTACCTGCAAGGCCTTGGCACCATCATCAAAAGCAAACGGTGATTCTTCATGGATATCGGGATGATTCGTGGCCTGGGCACCGTGGTGGTGATGGTGGCCTTTATCGGCCTGGCGTTGTGGGTGTTCAGCCCGCGGCGCAAGTCGGAGTTTGACGACGCGACCATGCTGCCTTTTGCGGATGATCCCGAAGCCATCAAGCACGTCGAGCAAGCTTCTAGGAGTAACAAAGAATGACTACGTTCTGGAGTCTGTACGTCACAGTCCTCAGTCTGGGTACCATCTTCGCCCTGACCTGGCTGCTGCTGTCGACCCGCAAGGGCCAGCGCGCCGAGCAAACGGACGAAACCGTTGGCCACTCGTTCGACGGCATCGAGGAGTACGACAACCCGCTGCCGAAGTGGTGGTTCATGCTGTTCGTCGGCACCATCGTCTTCGCCCTTGGCTACCTGGTGCTGTACCCCGGCCTGGGCAATTGGAAAGGCCTGCTGCCGGGCTACAACTACCTCGACAACGACAAGCAAACCCCGTTCGCCAACGGCCAGACCGGCTGGACCGGCGTGCATGAATGGGAAAAGGAAATGGCCAAGTCGGACGCCAAGTTCGGGCCGATCTTTGCCAAATTCGCCTCGATGCCGATTGAAGAAGTGGCCAAGGACCCGCAAGCCTTGAAGATGGGCGGCCGCCTGTTCGCCTCGAACTGCTCGGTGTGCCACGGTTCCGACGCCAAGGGCGCCTACGGTTTCCCCAACCTGACCGACGCCGATTGGCGCTGGGGTGGCGAACCGGCGACCATCAAGGAAACCATCATGAAAGGTCGCCATGCCGTCATGCCGGCCTGGCTGGATATCCTCAAGGAACAAGGCGTCAGCGATGTGGCCGCGTTCGTCATCACCAACCTCGACGGCCGCAAGCTGCCGGAAGGCGTGAAAGCCGACGCGGCCAACGGCGAGAAACTCTTCGCCGCCAACTGCGTGGCCTGCCACGGCCCGGCAGGTAAAGGCACCCCAGCCATGGGCGCACCCGACCTGACCCACCCGGGTGCATTCATCTACGGTTCGAGCTTCGCCCAACTGCAGCAGACCATCCGTTGGGGCCGTCAGGGCCAGATGCCTGCGCAGGAGCAACTGCAGGGCAACGACAAGGTGCACTTGCTCGCGGCGTATGTTTACAGCTTGTCCCATGGGGATAAAAAGGCTGAAGGGCAGTAAGACCGGCCGCTATTTAGAAACACAGAAAAACCAATGTGGGAGGGGGCTTGCCCCCGATAGCGGTGGATCAGTCAGACCTTTATTGACTGACACTCCGCTATCGGGGGCAAGTCGAATCGTCGCACCGCCCCTCCCACATTGGATCGTCGGTGTTTTGAAGGCTGGCCCCGCAAAAACCGTCCATACTTCCCAAGTCAATTGATCCAGGTCACGTACACCATCAATTGATTTCCCCCAACGCGACCAAAGGTCGCACCCTTGGAGTACCATCGGGGGCGTATCATTACGCCACTGCAACACCCTTCATTTGACCCCGGTTGGCACGTACTGGCCGAGGCAAATCTCCACCGCCGTGGGATGCAATGATGAGCAACCAAATACCGGTACATGACGTTACCCCGCCTGCCAAAAACTCGAATCAACCTGTCGATCTCTACGCATCGCGAGAGAAAATCTACACCCGTGCCTTCACCGGCCTGTTTCGCAACTTGCGTATGCTCGGTGGCGCCGGTTTGTTCCTCCTCTACTTCGGCACCGTGTGGCTGAATTGGGGGGGTCACCAGGCCGTGTGGTGGAACCTTCCGGAGCGTAAATTCTTCATTTTTGGTGCGACCTTCTGGCCCCAGGATTTCATCCTGCTCTCGGGCATTCTCATCGTTGCGGCGTTCGGCCTGTTCTTTATCACGGTGTACGCCGGGCGCATATGGTGCGGGTATACCTGCCCGCAAAGCGTGTGGACGTGGATCTTCATGTGGTGCGAAAAGGTCACCGAAGGCGACCGTAACCAGCGCATCAAGCTGGACAAGGCGCCGATGGGGGCCAACAAGTTCCTGCGCAAATTCAGCAAGCACACCCTGTGGCTGCTGATCGGCTTTGTCACCGGCATGACCTTCGTCGGTTACTTCTCGCCGATTCGCGAACTGGTGTTCGACTTCTTCACCGGCCAGGCCGATGGCTGGTCGTATTTCTGGGTGGGTTTCTTCACCCTCGCCACCTATGGCAACGCCGGCTGGCTGCGCGAACAGGTGTGCATCTATATGTGCCCGTACGCGCGGTTCCAGAGCGTGATGTTCGACAAAGACACCCTGATCGTCTCCTACGACCCACGCCGTGGCGAAGTGCGTGGCCCGCGTAAAAAGGGTGCCGACTACAAGGCCCAGGGCCTGGGCGATTGCATCGACTGCACGATGTGCGTGCAAGTCTGCCCCACCGGTATCGACATCCGCGATGGCCTGCAAATCGAATGCATCGGCTGTGCTGCGTGCATCGACGCCTGCGACAACATCATGGACAAGATGGACTACCCGCGCGGCCTGATCAGCTACACCACCGAGCACAACCTGTCCGGGCAGAAGACCCACAAACTGCGCCCGCGCCTGATCGGCTATGCGCTGGTCCTGCTGGCGATGATGAGCCTGTTGGCCACGGCATTCTTCATGCGTTCGCTGGTAGGTTTCGACGTCAGCAAGGACCGCGTGCTCTACCGCGAAAACGCCGAAGGCCGGATCGAAAACGTCTACAGCCTGAAGATCATGAACAAGGACCAGCGCGACCACACCTACGTGCTCGACGCCGCCGGTCTGCCGGACCTCAAGCTGCAAGGCCGACGCGAAATCAAGGTGGCCGCCGGCGATATCGTCAGCATGCCGGTCGAACTGTCGAGCGCACCGGAGCAGTTACCGTCGAGCACCAATGAGGTGACCTTCATCCTCAAGGATGCCGATGACGCCAACGTGCATATTGAAGCCAAGAGCCGGTTCATCGGCCCTCAGGTTCGTTAACCACACTACTTCGTTAACCAGAGAGCAGAACAATGCCCGCAGCTACTGCCACAAGCCCTTGGTACAAGCACCTCTGGCCCTGGATCATCATTGGGATCCTGGCCTGCTCGGTGACCTTGACCTTGTCCATGGTGACCATCGCAGTCAAGAACCCGGACAACCTGGTCAACGACAACTACTACGAGGCCGGCAAAGGCATCAACCGCTCCCTGGACCGCGAACTGCTGGCCCAGACCCTGCAACTGCGCGCCAAGGTGCACCTGGACGAACTGACCGGCGAAGTCGAGGTATATCTGACCGGCAACAGCGGCCCGGCGACCCTGGAACTGAACCTGATCTCCCCGACCCAGCCGGAGAAGGATCGCAAGATCAACCTGACCCGCAGCGCCAGCGAACCCGGACGCTATATCGGCCAGGTCACCGACAAGGTCGAAGGCCGCCGTTTCGTGGAACTGCTCGGTGTGGAAGGTGACCGGACCTGGCGCCTGTTCGAAGAAGAACAGGTCAGCCACGACAAGGACTTGCTGTTGGGTGATGAGCCGTTGCAAGGTGCTGAAGACCTGAAGAAGTAAACGCCCGCGCTTTGCGCATCGCGAGCAAGCCCGCTCACACCTCAGGAACGAGCGCCCCTGTGGGCGCGGGCCTGCCCGCGATGAGGCCCTCCCTGCCACCCAAGATCTAACGCCATGACCAGCCCCACTCCCTGCTACCACTGCGCCCTGCCCGTGCCACCCGGCAGCCGGTTCACCGCCGAGATCCTCGGCGAGCGCCGCGAGCTGTGCTGCCCGGGTTGCCAGGCGGTGGCCGAGGCAATCGTGGCCGGCGGGCTGGAAAGCTATTACCAGCACCGCAGCGAAGCCTCGGCCAACCCCGAGGCCCTGCCGGTGCAACTGGTGGACGAACTGGCACTGTACGACCGCGCCGACGTGCAAAAACCCTTCGTACGCCACGAAGGCGACCTTGCCGAAGCCACCCTGTTGATGGAAGGCATCAGTTGCGCCGCGTGTGGCTGGCTGATCGAAAAACACCTGCGCAGCCTGCCCGCCGTGGCCGAGGCGCGTCTCAACCTGTCCAACCATCGCCTGCATGTACGTTGGGCCGACGGGCAATTGCCGTTGAGCCAACTGCTCAGTGAGTTGCGCCATATCGGCTACGCCGCCCACCCTTACCAGGCGGACCGCGCCGCCGAACAACTGGCCGGCGAAAACCGGCGGGCCCTGCGCCAACTGGGGGTCGCCGGACTGCTGTGGTTCCAGGCGATGATGGCAACCATGGCCACCTGGCCGGAATTCAATATCGACCTGAGCGCGGAGTTACACGTGATCCTGCGCTGGGTCGCGATGTTTCTCACGACCCCCATCGTGTTCTACAGCTGCGCACCGTTTTTCAAGGGCGCCATGCGCGACTTGCGCACCCGCCACCTGACCATGGATGTGTCGGTGTCCCTGGCGATTGGCGGCGCGTACCTGGCCGGCATCTGGACCGCGATCACCGGGGTCGGCGAATTGTATTTCGACGCGGTGGGCATGTTCGCCCTGTTCCTGCTGGCCGGGCGTTACCTGGAGCGGCGCGCCCGGGAACGCACGGCGGCGGCGACCGCGCAATTGGTCAACCTGCTGCCCGCCTCATGCCTGCGCATGAAAAGTGATGGGCAGAGCGAACGTATCCTGCTCAGCGAACTGGCGTTGGGCGACCGCGTGTTGGTGCACCCCGGCGCGGTATTGCCGGCAGATGGGGTGATCCTCGACGGCCAGTCCAGCATCGACGA
Source organism: Pseudomonas sp. FG86 (assembly GCF_057808775.1). Taxonomy (NCBI): domain Bacteria; kingdom Pseudomonadati; phylum Pseudomonadota; class Gammaproteobacteria; order Pseudomonadales; family Pseudomonadaceae; genus Pseudomonas; species Pseudomonas sp. FG86. The sequence goes on from NZ_JBMDIS010000006.1 coordinate 139,300, forward strand.
ATCCCTGCTGACCGGCGAGTACCTGCCGCAGCCGCGCCAGGTCGGCGACGCTGTGACGGCGGGCACCCTCAACGTCGAAGGCGCACTGACGGTCGAGGTCCGCGCCCTGGGGCATGACACGCGCTTGTCGGCCATCGTGCGCCTGCTGGAACGGGCCCAGGCCGACAAACCGCGCCTGGCCCAGATTGCCGACCGCGCCGCACAATGGTTCCTGCTCTGCTCACTGCTCGCTGCCGTGCTGATCGGCCTGCTCTGGTGGGAGCTGGATTCGTCGCGGGCGTTCTGGATCGTATTGGCGATGCTGGTGGCGACCTGCCCGTGCGCCCTCTCGCTGGCCACGCCAACCGCCCTGACTGCCGCCACCGGCACCCTGCACAAACTCGGCTTGTTGCTCACCCGAGGCCATGTACTGGAAGGCTTGAACCAGATCGACACGGTGATTTTCGACAAGACCGGCACCCTCACCGAAGGGCGCCTGGCGCTGCGCGCGATCCGGCCGCTGGGCGCCCTGGACAGCGACCAGTGCCTGGGCCTCGCCGCCGCCCTCGAAAATCGCTCTGAACATCCGATCGCACGGGCCTTCGGCCGTGCCCCCCTGGCCGCTGACGAAGTGCTCAGCACCCCCGGCCTGGGCCTGGAAGGTCGCGTCGGCGAACGCCTGCTGCGGATCGGCCAGCCGGGGTTCGTGTGCGCACTGAGCGGTTGCCCGATCCCCGCCTCACCGGACGAAGCCGGACAATGGCTGCTGCTGGGCGACCGCGACGGCGCCCTCGCCTGGTTCGTACTGGATGACCGCCTGCGCAGCGACGCGCCGGCCCTGCTGGCTGCGTGCAAGGCACGGGGCTGGCGCACGCTGCTGCTGTCGGGGGACAGTTCACCGATGGTCGCCAGCGTGGCCGCCGAACTGGGCATCGACGAAGCCCACGGCGGCCTGCGCCCCGACGACAAGCTGCAGGTGCTGCAACAGTTGCATCAGCAAGGCCGTAAGGTGTTGATGCTGGGTGACGGTGTCAATGATGTCCCCGTACTCGCCGCCGCCGATATCAGCGTGGCCATGGGTTCGGCCACAGACCTGGCGAAAACCAGCGCGGACGCGGTATTGCTGTCCAACCGCCTGGATGCCTTGGTGCAAGCCTTCACCTTGGCGCGACGCACCCGTCGGGTCATCATTGAAAACCTGCTTTGGGCCGGGCTGTACAATGGCCTGATGCTGCCGTTTGCCGCCCTCGGCTGGATCACGCCGATCTGGGCGGCGATCGGCATGTCCCTCAGTTCGTTGACCGTGGTGCTCAACGCCCTGCGCCTGACTCGCCTGCCGAGTGCGCAGGCCAAAAGTGCCCCCTTGGTAAATCGCCCGCTGCCGGCTTGAGCCGCGCGGGCATGGAGTGCAGATGCCAGCTCTATACGTGATGATTCCAGCGGCGCTGCTGTTAGTGGGCGTCGCCATCTACATCTTCTTCTGGGCCGTGGACAGTGGTCAGTACGACGACCTCGACGGCCCGGCCCACAGCGTGCTGTTCGACGACCAGGACCCGAACCACCTGGCCGCCGTTGACAAGGCCAACGGCCCCGAACAGCCGGCCCAACCCAAAGACCCTCCCCATGCTTGAACTCCTGCCGCTGCTGGTCTCCGCCTTGATCCTCGGGCTTTTGGGCGGCGGCCATTGCCTGGGCATGTGCGGCGGGCTGATGGGCGCGCTGACCCTGGCGATCCCCAAGGAACAACGCAGCCGCAGGTTTCGCCTGCTGCTGGCGTATAACCTCGGCCGCATCCTCAGCTATGCCACGGCGGGCCTGTTGATCGGCCTGGCCGGTTGGGCCGTGGCCAACAGCCCGGCGGCGATGTTCATGCGCGTGCTCGCCGGGTTGCTGCTGATCTGCATGGGCCTGTACCTGGCCGGCTGGTGGAGCGGGCTGACCCGTATCGAAAGCCTTGGGCGCGGCCTGTGGCGCTACATCCAGCCGGTCGCGAACCGTTTGCTGCCAGTGTCCAGCCTGCCCCGCGCCCTGCTGCTGGGCGCGCTGTGGGGCTGGTTGCCGTGCGGCCTGGTCTACAGCACCCTGCTGTGGGCTGCCAGCCAGGGCAATGCGCTGGACAGTGCGCTGCTGATGCTGGCGTTCGGCCTCGGCACCTGGCCGGTGCTGCTGGCGACGGGGCTGGCCGCCGAACGCGTCACGGCGTTATTGCGCAAACGCAGCGTGCGTGTGGCGGGGGGCGTGCTGGTGATGCTGTTCGGTATCTGGACCTTGCCAGGGCCCCATCAGCACTGGCTAATGGGCCACTAAAAGGCCATGTGGCATAGCGCCGCTCCCCGTTGACGCAAATCAAGATGCCTTTTCAGCCACGCCCCTAGACTCGGCCCACTAGCCTATCCGGGGGAACGCCCGCATGCTCGACGCCATTCGTTGGGACAGCAATCTGATTCACCGCTACGACTTGGCGGGGCCGCGCTACACGTCCTACCCCACCGCCGTACAATTCGACAGTCAGGTCGGTACCTTCGACCTGCTCCACGCCCTGCGCGACAGCCGTAAGGCCGTCCGACCGTTATCGCTGTATGTGCATGTGCCATTCTGCGCGAACATTTGCTACTACTGCGCCTGTAACAAGGTGATCACCAAGGACCGGGGCCGCGCCCAGGCTTACCTGCAGCGCCTGGAGCAGGAAATCCAATTGGTCGCCTGCCATCTCGACCCCAAGCAATCGGTGGAACAACTGCACTTCGGCGGCGGCACCCCAACGTTTCTCAGCCATGACGAACTGCGCCAGGTGATGGCCTGCCTGCGCAAACACTTCAATCTGCTCGACGATGATTCCGGCGACTACGGCATCGAGATCGACCCGCGTGAAGCCGATTGGGCGACCATGGGCCTGTTGCGCGAACTGGGCTTCAACCGTGTCAGCATCGGCGTGCAAGACCTCGACCCGGACGTGCAGCGGGCGGTCAATCGCCTGCAAAGCCTGGAAGAAACCCGCGCGGTGATCGACGCGGCGCGCACCCTGCAGTTTCGCTCGATCAATATCGACCTGATCTACGGCCTGCCCAAGCAAACCCCCATCAACTTCGCACGCACCGTGGAAGAAGTGATCAAGCTGCAACCGGACCGCTTGTCGGTGTTCAACTACGCACACCTGCCGGAGCGTTTCATGCCCCAGCGGCGGATCAACAGCGACGACCTGCCCGCACCGGCGCAAAAGCTGCTGATGCTGCAAACCACTATTGAACAACTGACCGAGGCCGGCTACCGCTACATCGGCATGGACCACTTCGCCCTGCCGGACGACGAACTGGCCATCGCCCAGGAAGAAGGCACGCTGCAACGCAACTTCCAGGGCTATACCACCCATGGCCATTGCGACTTGATCGGGCTCGGGGTATCGGCAATCAGCCAGATTGGCGACCTGTATTGCCAGAACACCAGCGACCTCAGCGGCTATCAGAACGCACTGGCCGGCGCACAATTGGCCACCAGCCGTGGCTTGTTGTGTACCACGGACGATCGATTACGGCGGGAAGTGATTCAGCAGTTGATCTGCAATTTCAGCCTGGACTTCGAACAGATCGAACAGGCATTCAACATTGATTTTCGCGGGTACTTCGACGAAATCTGGCCGCAACTGGAGGCGATGGCAGAAGACGGCCTGATCGAGCTCGACGCCCAGGGTATTCGGGTGCTGCCGGCCGGACGCCTGCTGGTGCGCTCGGTGTGCATGGTGTTCGATGCCTATCTGGACCACCAGAACCGGCATCGATTTTCACGGGTGATCTGAGACCGTCCTACGCCATTGCCAGGGAACCGGCCTTGAGTGCATCTGGGCCACTCAAGCCTTTCATCGACTTGGCCAGGGACGTTTGCGCGGTCACCAGGCTAGCTTGCAGGGTGCTCAGCGCCCCTTGCAAATTGCTGATCTTGATCCGCGCCTCTTCCGGGCTAAGGCTCTTGTCCGCCATCACCGCTTGCAGTTCCTGCTGTTTCTCGGCGATCTGCTCCTTGATCTTGCGGATCATCTTGAGGGCCTGCTGAATGTTATCCGGCAGGCCGCTCTCCTCGATATCACTGTTGGACTTCTTCGCGGCACTGGCAGCAAGCAAGGCGGCACCGGAAATGGTCACCTTCACGCCTTCAGGTTCCTTGGTTTGCCGCAGCGGCGTGGCCGTTGCGTCCTTGAGAGCCTTGGCGGCGGCGGCAGCCTTGGTCTCCGCCACCAGGTCTTTCGACGGCGGCGAATCCATCAAGGCCGTATTGACCGGGATATTCGCACTAATGGAGATCATGATTCGAGCCTCCGAGCTCAAGCATTCGTCCCTTTGTATCGGCCTGGACACATAAAGCTTTATGCCGATGCTGGTTTTTTGTACACGCTGGCCTCAACGCCTCCCAGTGCGGTACCCTTACGTCTTATGTGTGTTCTCCCACAAGGATTTAAGAAATGTCCGAGCCAGTCAAACTGCGCGCTCACAGCCAGGCTCACTGCAAGGATTGCAGCCTGGCGCCCCTCTGCCTGCCACTTTCGTTGAATCTGGAAGACATGGATGCGCTGGACGATATCGTTAAACGCGGTCGCCCGCTGAAAAAAGGCGAGTTTCTGTTTCGCCAGGGCGACAAGTTCGATTCCGTCTATGCAGTACGGTCGGGCGCGTTGAAGACATTCAGCCTGAGCGACAGCGGCGAAGAACAGATCACCGGCTTCCACCTGCCGAGCGAGCTGGTCGGGCTGTCGGGCATGGACACCGAGATTCACCCTGTGTCGGCCCAGGCCCTGGAGACCACATCGGTGTGCGAAATTCCTTTCGAACGCCTGGACGAATTGGCCCTGCAACTGCCGCAACTGCGCCGTCAGCTGATGCGCGTGATGAGTCGCGAGATTCGTGATGACCAGCAAATGATGCTGCTGTTGTCGAAAAAAACCGCCGACGAGCGCATTGCGACGTTCCTGGTCAACTTGTCGGCGCGGTTCCGTGCCCGTGGTTTCTCGGCCAACCAGTTCCGCCTGAGCATGTCGCGCAACGAAATTGGTAACTACCTTGGCCTGGCCGTGGAAACCGTGTCGCGGGTGTTCACCCGTTTCCAACAGAACGAGCTGATCGCCGCCGAAGGCAAGGAAGTGCATATCCTCGACCCGATCCAGCTGTGTGCATTGGCCGGCGGTTCGCTGGAAGGTTGATGTTCAAAGGTTGATCCAGACACCTGGGGCCGCGCCAACCCGCGAGGCCGCGGGTATACTTCGAGTCCGCTTCCCTGCCCCAGGACTCTTCGACGATGATCTTCGATTCGTTCGACATCAAATCCCTGATTCGCCCTGTCATCGACTTCCCCAAGCCTGGGGTGATCTTTCGCGATATCACGCCACTGTTCCAATCGCCCCGCGCCCTGCGCCTGGTGGCCGATAGCTTTGCCCACCGCTACGTCGAAGCCGACTTCACCCATATCGGCGCGATGGACGCCCGAGGCTTCCTGATCGGCTCGATCCTCGCCTACCAATTGAACAAACCGCTGATCCTGTTCCGCAAGCAAGGCAAGCTACCGGCCGATGTGCTGACCGAGGGTTACCAGACCGAATACGGCGAAGCCTTCCTCGAAGTGCACGCCGACAGCCTGTGCGAAGGTGACTCGGTGCTGATGTTCGATGACCTGATCGCCACCGGCGGCACCCTGATCGCCGCGGCGAACCTGGTACGGCGCATGGGCGCGAGGCTTTTTGAAGCGGCGGCGATCATCGACCTGCCGGAGCTGGGTGGCTCGCAGCGCTTGGAAGACATGGGGATTCCGACCTTTTGCCTGACGCAGTTTGCCCTGACTGAACGGTAACGGTGACCTGGGCTCCCGATGAAGCCATTAAGGACAACACACCTCACAACCCCATCTGCTTGCTGATGATTTCATTCATCACTTCGCGGGTGCCCCCGCCGATGGACAGGATGCGGTTGTCGCGATACAGCCGCTCCACCAGGCTGCCGCGCATATACCCCTGGCCGCCGAGTATCTGCACGGCGTCATAAGTGACGCGGTCAGCGGTGTCGGTGGCCAGGTTTTTAGCCATGGAAATTTCCTTGATCACACTGACGCCAGCGGCCATTTTCGCGGCCTGGCGGTAGGTGAACGCCCTTGAGACTTCCACGGCGGTGGCCATTTCTGCCAGGCGATGCTTGAGCACCTGGAACTTGCCAATGGGTTTGCCGAACGCTTCACGCTGGGCGGCCCATTTGAGGCTTTCCCCCAGCGCAAGCTGTGCAGTCATATTGGCCATGAGGGCCAAGGCCAGGCGTTCGCTCTGGAAGTTGCCCATGATGCAGGCAAATCCCAGGTTCTCGGCGCCGATCAGGTTAGCGACAGGCACCCGGCAATCATCGAAGAACAATTCAGCGGTGTCGGACGCCCACCAGCCCATCTTCTTGAGTGGCTGGCCCACGGTAAAACCGGCAGTGCCCTTTTCAATCAGCAACAGGCTGATGCCGCCAAAGCCAGGCCCACCGGTACGCACCGCCACGGTGTAGAAGTCGGCACGAATACCGCTGGTGATAAAGGTCTTGCTGCCGCTGACCCGGTAATGATCGCCGTCGCGAATGGCGCGGGTTTGCAGGTTGGCCACATCGGAACCGCCACCGGGCTCGGTGACGGCCAGGGCGATGATCTTCTCGCCCGACAACACCTGCGGTGCCACACGCTCGCGCAACTCGGGCCGCGCCCATTTGACCACCGGCGGCAAACCGATATCCAGCGAGCCCAAGCCCGCCACCACACCACCGGAACCACAGCGCATCAACTCCTCGCTGGCGGCGACCTTGGCGAACAGATCACCTTCATGGCTACCGCCCAGGGCTTCGGGATAACCGATGCCGAGGATCCCCGCCGCGCCTGCCTTGCGGTACAACTCCCGGGGAAAGCTTTCCGCCTCCTCCCACTGCTCGATGTCCGGCAGCATTTCGCGCTCGACGAAACGGCGCACGCTGTCACGAACCAATTGGTGGCTGGGGTCGAAGTAGTCCTGGAAGGCAGGCATCGGCAAGCTCCACGGTAAGGTGGAGCGAAATTACCAAGCGCTTGCTTGGTTATCAAGCCGTATGCACATCCTAAATGAGAGGGGGCCTGCTCCCGACGGCAGTGTGTCAGTCAACGATTCATTGGCTGATGCACCGCTATCGGGGGCAAGCCCCCTCCCACATTTGATCCTGCGGTGATCGTTAGAGCGCGATCGGTTTTCGACCGGCAAACGAATGCGCCAACGTGCCGCCGTCCACCAACTCCAACTCGCCCCCCAACGGCACGCCATGGGCGATGCGCGAAGTGACCAGGCCTTTGTTGCTCAGCAGTTGGGCGATGTAATGCGCGGTGGCTTCACCTTCCACGGTCGGGTTGGTGGCCAGGATCACTTCGGTAAACGTGCCCTGCGCTTCTATACGCGCCACCAGCTGTGGAATACCGATCGCTTCCGGCCCCAGGCCGTCCAGGGGCGACAGGTGGCCCTTGAGCACGAAGTAGCGCCCGCGATAACCGGTCTGCTCCACCGCATACACATCCATCGGCCCCTCCACCACACACAGCAGCGTGTCATCGCGGCGTGGGTCGGCGCATTGCGGGCAGAGCTCTTCTTCGGTGAGGGTGCGGCACTGCCGGCAGTGGCCAACCCCTTCCATGGCCTGGCTCAGGGCCTGGGCCAGCCGGGTGCCGCCGCTGCGATCACGCTCCAGCAGTTGCAGCGCCATACGCTGGGCGGTTTTCTGACCCACACCGGGCAAGGTGCGCAAGGCGTCGATCAGTTGGCGAATCAGGGGGCTGAAGCTCATGGGGGGAATGGTCCGACAAAACAACGAGACGCGGTTTATACCCGCGCCTCGGATTAGCGTCAAATGCTCAATCCTGCGCGACACGCACCACCAACTTGCCGAAGTTGCGCCCTTCGAGCAAACCGATAAAGGCCTCGGGTGCCTGCTCCAAGCCGTCGACCACGTCTTCGCGGAACTTGATCTTGCCGTCGCGCACCCACGGCGCCATGGCGCTGAGGAACTCCGGCTGGCGATCACCGTAGTCATCAAACACGATAAAACCCTGGATACGCACGCGCTTGGTCAGCAAGGTACGTTGCAGCGCCGGCAAACGATCAGGCCCGCTGGGCGCTTCATGGGCGTTATAGCCAGCAATCAGGCCACACAGGGGAATCCGTGCCTTGGGGTTGAGCAGCGGCATGACGGCATCGAAAACCTTGCCACCGACGTTCTCAAAGTAGATATCCACGCCCTTGAAGCAGGCCTGGGCCAGCTCATCGACGAAGTGCTCGCTCTTGTGGTCGATACAGGCATCAAAGCCCAGCTCGTCCACAACGTAGCGGCACTTGTCGGGGCCGCCCGCGATACCGACCACTCGCAAGCCCTTGAGCTTGGCCACTTGCCCCACCACCGAGCCCACGGCGCCGGACGCTGCCGCCACCACCAGGGTTTCCCCGGCCTTGGGCTGGCCGATATCCATCAAGCCCATGTAGGCGGTCATCCCCGGCATGCCCAACACGCCCAGGGCCATGGATGGACTGGCCAAGCCCTTGGGCACCGGGATCAGGTTGCGACCGTCGGAAATGCTGTGGCTCTGCCAGCCGGTAGCCCCGACCACCAGCTCGCCCACTTCGAATTTCGGATGGCGCGACTGCTCGACACGGCTGACAGCGCCACCGGTCATCACTTCGTCGATTTCCACCGGCGCCGCGTAGGACGGGGCGTCGCTCATGCGCCCGCGCATGTATGGGTCGAGCGACAGGTACAGCGTCTTCAGCAGTACCTGGCCGTCCGCCAGTTCCGGCAGGGTTACCCGCTCAAGGCGGAAGTTCTCTGGCGTGGGGGCGCCGTGAGGGCGCGAAACCAGGACAATGCGCTGGTTAAGAGTCGGTTCTTGAGGCATCAGGGGGCTCCTTATCGAATCCATCGGTATAGGGTGCAGACCATGAGTGCCGGGCCAGGGTTCGATCGGATCGGCACAAACAAAAATGCCAGGCGCAATGCCTGGCATTTCAGTCTAGCCAAGGCTGGCCGATCAGAACGGCAGCTTCATACCCGGCGGCAGTTGCATGCCAGCGGTCACGCCGGACATTTTGTCCTGGCTGTTGGCTTCGATCTTGCGCACGGCGTCGTTGACGGCGGCGGCGAACAGATCTTCGAGCACTTCACGGTCGTCATCGCTGACGCCTTCGAGCAGGCTCGGGTCGATGCTCACGCGCTTGATGTCGTGACGGCCAGTCATCACCACGCTGACCATATCGCCACCGGCTTTACCGGTGACTTCGGCGTTGGCCAGCTCTTCCTGCATCTTGGCCATCTTTTCCTGCATCTGCTGCGCCTGCTTCATCAGGCCGGCCATGCCACCTTTCATCATGGGAATCACCTCAAAAGTACGTGGATCAATAAGTAGCCCGGTGTCATGACGCCTGGGGCACCGGGGCTTCGACAGGTTCAATAGTATCGTGACGGACGACCGCACCGAACTGTTCCATCATTTGCTGGATGAGCGGATCAGCGTGGATCGACTCTTCGGCTTCGCGCTGGCGGTTCAGGCGCCGGCGAGTCGCGGCCTGGGCCGGGGTTTCCTGCTCAGGCTTGATCAACTCGATGGCAATGGTCAGCGTGCGCTCATGGTACTGGTTAAGGGCATCGTTGAGTCGGCGCTGCTGGGTCGCGTTGAACAAGGCGCTGTGGGCCGGGTCCAGGTGCAACAGCCAGTGGTCGCCCTCGATCGCGATCAGGGTGCAGTTGGCGGCGATGCTGCCGGTCATGCCGGAAATCGGCAGTTTCGGGAACAGCTCCAGCCATTGCAGGGCCAGGCCGGTAGCAGGTGCTGCGGCGGGTTCGGCCTCGGGCTCGGGGGCCGGCTCGGCCGCATGTTCGCTGGCCAGTTCGTCCAGGTAGCTGTAGGCCGAATCGATGTCCGGTTCGATGTAGTCTTCGTCCAGCGGCGGTTCGTCGTCGAGGTCGATACCTGGGACTGCGGCATCCACCTGGGCCACAGTGGGCTCAGGCACGGGCGCGCTGACCCATTCCGGCGCGTCCGGCACCACGCTGTCCGGGGTCGGCGTAGGCATCGGCGTCAGCTCGGGCTGCTCGCCAGCGGTTTCCAGCACCGGCTCCACGGCGGGCTGCAACTCGACTTCAGCGTCAGCCTCCAGCGGGTCATTCCAGGGCAGGTCGACCACTGGGGCCGGCTCGGGCTCGATCAGCGGCTCCGGCGCGACTTCCGGCGCAACAACTACAGGCTCTGGCGCCGGGGCAACCGGCGCAGGCGCAGCAACCACTGGCGCGACAACCGCCGCGCCAGCCACTGGTTTGGCGGAATCAACTGTGGCTTGGCTGATCCCCACTGGCTTTAGCGGCTGTCTCGGGGCGTCCGTGGAGTCGGCAGGCCGGAAGGCCAACATTCGTAACAGGACCATTTCGAAACCACCGCGCGGATCCGGCGCCAACGGCAGGTCCCGACGGCCGATCAGGCCCATCTGGTAGTAGAACTGCACATCTTCGGCTGGCAACGCCTGGGCCAGGGCCAGCACGCGGTCGCGGTCGCCATGGCCATTGTCGACACCTTCAGGCAGCGCCTGGGCAATGGCGACGCGGTGCAGCACGTTGAGGATTTCCGAAAGCACGCCGTTCCAGTCCGGGCCTTGCTCCGACAAGTGGCGCACGGCTTCGAGCAACTTCTTGGCGTCGCCCTCGATCAATGCGTGCAGCACATCGAACACCTGGCCGTGATCCAGGGTGCCGAGCATGGCACGCACATCGGCGGCCATGACCTTGCCTTCACCAAAGGCAATGGCCTGGTCAGTGAGGCTCATGGCATCGCGCATCGAGCCATCGGCAGCGCGGCCAAGCAGCCACAGGGCGTCGTCTTCGAACGGTACGTTCTCGACACCCAGCACATGGGTCAAGTGCTCGACCACGCGCTCAGGGGTCATGTTTTTCAGAGAAAACTGCAGGCACCGCGACAAAATAGTTGCAGGAAGCTTCTGCGGGTCGGTGGTGGCCAGAATGAATTTGACGTAGGGCGGTGGCTCTTCCAGGGTCTTCAACAATGCGTTGAACGAGTGACTGGACAGCATGTGTACTTCGTCGATCAGGTAGACCTTGAAGCGGCCGCGACTCGGCGCGTACTGCACGTTATCCAGCAGTTCCCGCGTGTCTTCGACCTTGGTGCGGCTGGCGGCGTCGATCTCGATCAGGTCGACAAAACGCCCTTCGTCGATCTCGCGGCACACCGAACAGGTGCCACAGGGCGTCGATGTGATCCCCGTCTCACAGTTCAGGCATTTGGCAATAATTCGGGCAATGGTGGTCTTGCCGACACCCCGGGTACCGGTAAACAGGTAGGCGTGGTGCAGCCGTTGGCTGTCCAAGGCATTGATCAGAGCCTTGAGCACATGGGTCTGGCCGACCATTTCGCGGAACGAGCGCGGACGCCATTTACGTGCAAGAACCTGATAACTCATCGAAAACCGTCGCAACTGGGAAGCGGAAGCCGGTAATGCTAGCGGAGCAAGGGGGAAATTGCATCCGGCACGCTCGCCTAATCTGACCAAGCTCGCCTGACTGGCGTTTTAATGGCCTGAACCGGAGAGTGTCTGCGCGTAGTTCTGGGCGCTTTATGGATGATTGCTGCGACCAGCCTGCGCACTCCTGACAAGAACTGACAGGGCTACCTTATAGACTGGGCTCACATAACCGCCCGTGCTCAAGGAGCCTGCATGAACACCCTCGCCCATTACTTCCTGCTGTATGTCGACAGCCCGGCCACCAGCGCCAATTTCTACAGCCGCCTGCTGGACAAGCCACCGGTCGAATTGAACCCGACCTTTGCCCTGTTCATTCTCGACCATGGCGTGAGGCTCGGCCTGTGGTCACGCCACACCGTGGAACCTGCGGCCCAGGCCACGGGCGGCGGCGGTGAAGTCTGTTTTTCGCTGGCCGATACCGCCGCCGTCGATGCCCTGCACGAACAATGGCTAGAACGGGGCGCCACGATCCTCCAGTCACCGACCACGCTGGACTTTGGCTACACCTTCGTCGCCCAGGACCTCGACGGCCACCGCTTGCGTGCGTTCAGCCTGAGCGCCTGACCGCCAACGCCCTTCCAGGCTGATGGCCGCCACACTCGCCAGCACGATCACCCCGCCGAGCACCACCTGCAAGGCTACGTGCTCGCCCAGCAGCGTGGCCGCCATCCCCATGGCCACTGGCGGGATCAGGTACATCGCCACCGACGCGCGGCTGACGTCGACGTGCTTTAACACGAACCCCCACGCCAGGTAGGCCAACGCACTGGGGAAAACCCCCAGCACCAACACTGCCAGGTTCTCCACCAACGGCGCTCGCGCCACGGCGGTGGGCAGGCCAGGCAGGTTCACGCAGAGCATCAGGGTGCCCGACCACACCATGTAGCACGCCAAGGTCAGTAGGCTGTAGCGATGCGCACAGTGCTTCTGAATGACGAAGTACACACTCCATGAGGCCGCCGCCAGCAGGATCAACAGGCCGCGCGGGTCCATCTCGCCGAGGCCCTGGTCGCCCCAGATCACCACCAGCACGCCCAGCAACCCCAACAGCACGCAGCCCCACCGCCAAAGGCTGACTCGCTCCTTCAAACAGAACGCCGCGATCAGCACACTGAACAACGGCGCTGATTGCGCCAGTACGCTGGACGCCGCCGCTGTCACCCATTGCTGCCCATAATTGAGGCTGGTGTGGTGCAGGAACACCCCGAAAAAACCCAGCACGAGCAACCACGGCATGTCCCGCAGACGTGGCCGACCAATCCCCAGCACCAGCGCCACCGCGCCCATCAATACCGAAGCGATCAGAAATCGCAGCAACGCCAGCTGGCCCGGACTGTAGCTGTGCAGGCCGATGTGCACGCCAATCGGCGAATAGGCCCAACAGAGAATCACGCTGGCGATGACTAGCGTAAGCTTTACGGGTGACGGGGCATTCATCAACGGCATCCAGAAACAGGGAAGGAATGCCGTCAGTCTTGGCCTGGGCACATCGCAGGACAATTAACCGTTTCTGACTTCTGAAATCAGTGGAACTGAGCAATGGAACTGGCCCAACTGAAGATGGTGAGAGCCGTGGCGCAAACCGGCAGCGTGGCCCAGGCCGCACTGCAATTGCATTGCGTGCCGTCGAACATCACCACGCGCATCAAGCAGCTGGAAAGCGAGCTGGGCACACCGTTATTCATCCGTGCCGGGCGTGGGCTGGCCATCAGTGCCGCCGGGGAAATTTTCCTGGACTACTGCGAGCGCATCCTCGCGCTGGTGGATGAATCCAAACGCGCCGTAGACGCCAACGCCATTCCCCGTGGCACCTTGCGCATCGGCGCGGTGGAGTCCAGCGCCAGCGGCCGCCTGCCGCCGTTGCTGGCGGAATACCATCGACGCTACCCCGACGTCAGCCTGGAGCTGGTGACCGGTGCCTGGGGGCAACTGCTGGACGATCTGCAACACCATCGCCTCGACGTGGCGCTGGTGGCCGCCGGCAACCAACGCACCAAGCTCGAACACAGCGTGGTCTACAGCGAACGGCTGGTGCTGATCGCCAGTGTGTCCAGCGCACCGATCAACAGTGCGGCCGACCTGGCCGGCCGAACCCTGCTGGTCTGGCCACCCGGCTGCCCCTACCGCGCGGCGCTGGAGAACTGGGTCAAGCCCCACGACTTCAAGCCGGCCATCGCCAGCTATGCCAGTTGGGGCACGATTATCGGCTGTGTGAGTGCCGGCATTGGCGTAGCGCTGGCGCCGGAAGGCATCCTGGCGCGCTATGAGCAGGCCAATCAGCTGGCGTCGTATCGATTTGAAGAACTGGCGGCCGTGGATAACCTGCTGTTCTGGCACAAGGACACCCAACGCCACCTGGCACGGGACGCATTCGCCGGGCTGTTGCGGGAAACTTTCGGCTAACTCGCAACATGTTGTTTCGGTTATCCTTTCGCAGAATTAATTCAAAATGTAAGGGACTACCATGAATTACTTCCGCCTGTTGTTGGCGGCGGCCGCGCTGAGCCTGCCTGCCGCACCTGCCGTTGCTGTTACCTCGCCTGCCCCCGTTGAAGCCAGTGCCCCGGCCGAAACAGCCGAGCACTTTCTGGCCTCACTCAAGCAAAAGACCGGCACGGTCACCCTGCCCAGCGGCATCGCCACCCTCAAGCTCACCGACGAGTTCTACTACCTCGACCCCGCCGATACCGAGCGCTTGCTGACCGATGGCTGGGGCAACCCGCCGGGCTTCAAGACCCTTGGCATGATCGTGCCCAAAGCCGTCAGCCCATTGTCGCAACGCGGCTGGGGCGTGATTGTCAGCTACAAGGCCGACGGGCACATCTCCGACGAAGATGCGGCAAAAATCGACTACGCCGACCTGCTCAAGCAAATGCAGGAAGAAGATGAAGCAGAGAACCAGGAACGCCAGAAACAAGGCTACGCGGGCCTGCACCTGCTGGGCTGGGCGGAGCCGCCGCACTACGACGACACCACCCACAAGATGTACTGGGCCCGCGAACTGAAGGCCGACGACGCCGACCAGACGACCCTCAACTACAGCATTCGCGTGCTGGGCCGTGAAGGCGTGCTGGAACTCAACGCCGTCGCCGCCATGGCCGACCTGGCCACCATCCAGCAAGAATTGCCCAAGGTGCTGGCCTTTACCAACTTCACCGACGGCAACCTCTATACCGACTTCAACCCGAACACCGACAAGCTCGCCACTTACGGCCTCGCCGCGTTGGTTGCCGGCGGGATTGCCGCCAAGGCCGGGCTCTTTGCCAAGATCGGTATCTTTCTGCTGGCCGCGAAGAAGTTCCTGGTAATCGGCGTAGTGGCGCTGCTCGCAGTGATTCGCAAGCTGTTCAACCGCAACAAGGCCTGAACCCCGGACGCAAAAACGCCGCAGTATGCCTGGCACACTGCGGCGTTTTGGGGATGTCTTAGTGAGGCGCCGCTAGACGAGTGTATTGATCCTGGCTGATCCAGCCGCTGAACGAGCGGTCGTCGGCATTGATGAACTCGACCTGGGCCCAGCCGTCCTTGAAGGCCAGCACACCGACCACATCGCGCTTGACGATATACGGACGCTTGGCGGTCTTGGCGCCTGGGGTCTTCAGCAGGTAAGCCTTGTCGGCGGATACCGTCACCAGGCCGATCCATTTTTTATTGGCGGTCTGGGTCAGGTCCAGGCCGGTGGCAATCTCCGGCATCAGCACGTTCATGCACCCAGGGTGCTGGCGGCCCTCTTCCACCGTCAGGGTCACGCCATCGGACGAAGGCGCCAGGCTGCCGGGATGAGCCTCATCGAGCCAAGTGGTGAGCGCCTCAGGTTTGCCTTGCAGGTAAAACGCGCAACTGCGGGTAACGCCCTCGCCCATTGCTTCCGAATAGAACCCTTCGACCTGATGCTCCGGCGTCACTGCCAGCATCAGCCCTTCGTACTTGCCCGAATGCAACGCAGCCGAACCGGCCAAAGCAGGGCCCACGGCGCACAACGACAACACACCTATCGCAAGAAAACGGATCATCCTATTTTTTCCCTTCAAGTTTTTCGTAGGCTTTTTGCATAAGGACGTCGTAGTTGCCGTAGTCCTCGCCGTTATAGTTACGCGCCATGCCGGTAAAATCCTTGGCTTTCATGGCCTTCATCAATGCCGGGCTCTTGCTGCAAAAACCGAGGAACGCTTTTAGTTGGTTGCCGGCATTCACCTTTAATGCTGCCGAAAACTCAAACACCGTCTTGTAACCGCACGAGGCAAAGTTGAAGCCCATGATCTGGAACATGCCCCACGAAGCCGACATGAGTGCCGCTTCCTGATCCAGGGCAAACGCGGTGGCCATGGTTTCCCAAGCCTTGGCCTGGTCCTTGTTATTGGCCTGCCACTGCGGCCCGGCTTTTTTCTTGTAGGGGTAGGACAGCAGCGGGTGCGCCTGGTCGTAGATGTGCTTGGTGTACTTGCGAAACAAGTGCCCTTCAAACGCGATCACCGGCAACTTGGCCGGGCCGAACCCCGAACGCCCACCTGATTCCACAGTGGCGAAGGCCTTGATGATATTTACCGAAATACCGCTACCCAACTGTGTGGCGGCGTTCTGGAAGTCCGTTTCGCTGAGGGTCATGCCCCCGTCGCACGTGGCCTGGAGCATCAATTGGCGGTTACGTCGCTCGGCCTCGATCGTCGCGCGCACGCGGTCCAGGTACACGTTGACCGTGGCCTGCACCGCATCGCCATTGTTGTTGCCAAACACATTGAGAAAGCTGGGGATACGCATCGTCGGGAAGGCTTTGACGGGCACCTTCACCGCCTCTTCGATCAGGCTGTTGAACGTGCGACCGGTAGGGTCGATCACGCCATCGGGGTGGGCGTATTTGAGATGGCGAAACTGATACTGGCTGATGCACTGCACCAACTGGCCATCACACTTGCCATTCTCGGCCAGCGGAAAACCCATCTTGGGAATGATCAAATTGAATAAATACTGGATGCACTGCACATCGGCGGGCAAGTTTCGGGCTTTGCCGGGAGCGCCTACTGAAGCACTGATAAGACGAGGCAACCCTTGCAGGCTTTTCATGACAGACATCCTTGTTAGTTAAAGAAGTGATAGCACTTCAATATCAATTACAAACACTTGTCATACTCTGAAACAAGTGGCTGGCGGAAACTAACAAGGTGGTTTGAGGTTGTCCAGAGTGAGCATTAAAAGCTGTGAAAGAGCCCTCACGAATAAACCCTTAAAACGCTGGTGCTTCATAATCGGGGCGCTTGCCTATTCATTGCGCTACTGTCACCGGCGCATAACGCCAGTATCTGAAAACCTTCAAGGATTGAAATGAAAGCCCCTCTGCTGATCTTGTCGATCATGGCCCTGCTGTCAGGCTGTGCCTCGACGCCCGCTCCAGACCTCTCACGCCCCTCCATTGCCGAAACGAAGTCGGTGGTGTTCGCGGGTAAGACGTTTGTCCTGAAATTCCAGAAAAACGGCTTGTGGGAATATTTTCCGGAAAACCAAAGCGTCGATGCCTGGACTGAAATGGTGGACTTTACGGTTGTGCCTCCCGATGACCGCTTCGAGCCGCTGGACCTGGGAAGGCGCACGGTGCAGTTGCACCAACAGGAAAACCCGGACATGCCAGCGGTCCTGGCAACAGACAACCGAACCGGGATCCTCTACCTGATGCTGTTTTATCCCTCGGCGCTGCGCAAAGACGGGCATTTCTCTGAATTCAGCTTCTTCAAGTACTACCGCGACGCCGGCACGGGCGCGATCGTCATCTTTCACTTCGCCAGGAACGTCCCGGCCAAGTCCCAGACCAGGGACGAGCGATGGGAAAGCGCCAAGACCCTGGGCGACGAAATAGTGCCAGTGATAAAGGCATTCCCCCTGTACCGCCCGTAAGCCTGTGGAGCGCACAGCAGAAATCGATTCGCAGGCAGTAATGGCCAGCAAAGCGTTTTAGAAATAAGGATTTTTGAAGATTCAGGAAGAGCGTTATGGAGGCAACCCCACCAGCCACACCCCGGCACACAATGTTCCCGCTGTGGCTGCTTCCTTCCGGATCTGACCAGGTTCACGGGTAATCGTTGCGGGGGGACCGATGGGGTCACCATAACGACGCTGGCCTCTCGGCAAGCCGCGCCATTGTACCGATCTCATCGGAAGTTACAACCGTTGGTGCCGGATTAAAATATGAAGGGGTTCAAGTACTTGCCATGGCCGTCAGCATCCCCGCTATCCCCTGTGGGAGGGGGCTTGCTCCCGATAGCGGTCTGCCAGCCAATAAATCAGTGACTGACACACTGCTTTCGGGAGCAAGCGCCCTCCCACATTAATTCATCATGGTGTCTGCAACACCTCGTCCGCCCGGCCGCCCTCTTCCTGGATGACCAGGTGAATGAAGTGCAGCTTGGCGATCACCGCCGGTGGCAGTACGAAGGGGTAGAAATCCGGCTGCCCCATGGCACGGGACAGTTCGTTGAGCATGCCGGCCAGTTCGATCCAGGCGTTGACGAAAGACAGGAACGCCGCACCGCCAGGGTGCTCGGGGTCGTAGAGGGTGCTCAGGGGAAATGGCTGGTAATCCAGGTCCAGTTCCCGCGCACTCATGCCAAACCCCAGGGCGGTGTCGACCGCGTCCATCATGTGCAGGTAGTGGGCCCAGGTTTCGGCCCAGTCTTCCCACGGGTGCATGGTGGCGTAGGCACTGACGCAGGTATGTTGCCAATCCGGGCGCGGGCCATTCTGGTAGTACTGGTCGAGGGCATCGGCGTAACTGGCGCTTTCGTCGCCGAACAGGTCGCGAAAAGGCGTCTGCCAATGGCTGTTGGCGATCAGGCGGTCCCAGTAATAGTGACCGACCTCGTGGCGAAAATGCCCGAGCAGCGTGCGATAGGGTTCGCGCATCTGCACCCGGACTTTTTCGCGGTGGGCGTCGTCGGCCTCCTTGATGTCGAGGGTAACCAGGCCGTTGGCATGCCCGGTGGTCGGCGCATTGCCTTCCAGGTCGATGCCGACGAAGTCGAAGGCCAGGCCGTTGTCTTCGTCGATGCTCTTGGGCACGACGCGCAGGCCCAGACTGATCAGTTGTGCCACCAGTCGGCGCTTGGCGGTTTCCACCTTGCGCCAGCGCTCGTGGTTCTCGGTGATCGACAGGTCGGGAATGGTGCGGTTCAGGCTGCAGGCCACGCACAGCGGTGCGGTGCTGTGGGCGGGAATCAGCCAGTTGCAGGCGGCGGGCGTGTCGAGGTTGGCACAGCGGCGAAAGGCGCCTGCATCGAGGTTGTCGTCTTGCAGCCAGGTGTCCACGACAGGCCCCGGCTGCAGGGAGGACAATCGGCTTTGTTGGGGTTGATAGCCCAGCACCGCCGAGCAGGCCAGGCATTGGCTGTTGCGAAAGAACAGCGGCTGACCGCACCGGCATTGCCAGACCTTGCTGTTGCGCGAGGATTCGGCCATGAACGGTGCGGCAATGCGCGAACTGAGTTGCTCGAAATAGCGAAACATGGCGATCTCTCCCTGGGTGACAGAGACTAGATCATTTCTCGCTCGGGATCGTTCCACTTTGCTGCCCGACGCGGGGCGAGTCCTAATGCCTGTCGGTTAAGAATGGAACGAGCAAACAGTAACCTGTGGCGAGCCGGCTCGCCACCAGAAGCGCACGCTATCAGACGGTGATGTGATGCCCGGCGAGGAAGGCCACGAAAGCGTCTTCGTCCAGCACCTTCAGGCCCAGTTCGCTGGCCTTGGCCAACTTCGAACCAGCACCCGGCCCGGCCACCACGCAGTGGGTTTTCGCCGACACCGAACCAGCCACCTTGGCGCCGAGGCTTTCGAGCTTGTCCTTGGCGACATCGCGGCTCATCCGCTCCAGGGAGCCGGTCAGCACCCAGGTATGCCCTGCTTCCGGCAAGCCTTCGATCACTTTCTTCTCGCTCTGCCAGTGCATGCCGAATTCCTCGAGCTGCCGCTCGATGGCCAGGGCATGGTTAGCATGGTCGGGGTTATCGAAGAACTCGCGCACAGCCTTGGCCTGCTTCTCGGGCAGCGCCTGGCGCATATCGAGCCAGTCAGCCTTGATCACGCCTTCGAGGGAGCCGAACTTGTCCGCCAGTTTCTGCGCGGCGCCGGGACCGACGCTGGGCACATTGAGTTTGTCGAGCAAACCGCCGAGGGTGGTGCTGGCGGCGAATTCGGCGGCCAGGGCGCCTTCGTCTTGCAATTGCAGGCCGCATTTGTCCGGCGCCAACAGTGCGCCGATCACGTCCTGGTTGTGGCGGTCATCAAAGAAGCTGCGGATCTCGTGCGCGACTTCCAGGCCCACGTCCGGCAGGTACGTCAGCACCTCCGGCAACGCGCGCTGCACGCGCTCCAAGGCCCCCAGGGAACGCGCCAGCACCTTGGCGGTCTCCTCGCCCACGTCGGGAATGCCTAAGGCGTAGATGAAGCGCGCCAGGGTCGGGCTCTTGCTGTTCTCGATGGCGGCGATCAGCTTCTTGCTGGAGATATCGGCGAAGCCTTCCAGGTCGATGATCTGTTCGTACTTGAGCGTGTAGAGGTCAGCCGGCGAACCAATGAGTTTTTCATCCACCAACTGCTCGATGGTCTTGTCGCCCAGGCCATCGATGTCCATCGCCCGGCGCGAGACGAAATGGATGATCGCCTGCTTGAGCTGCGCGCCACAGGCCAGGCGACCGACACAGCGGTACACCGCGCCTTCGCTGACGGTTTCCTTGCCCTTGCTGCGCTTGACCAGTTGCGTGCGCTCGACGTGGGAGCCGCACACCGGGCAACTCTCGGGGATCTGCACGGCGCGGGCATTTTCCGGACGGCGCTCGGTGACCACCGACACCACCTGCGGGATCACGTCTCCGGCACGGCGGATGATCACGGTGTCGCCGATCATGAGGCCCAGGCGCGCCACTTCGTCCATGTTGTGCAAGGTGGCATTGGACACGGTCACACCCGCGACCTTGACCGGTTTCAGTCGTGCCACCGGCGTGACGGCACCGGTGCGGCCAACCTGGAATTCCACGTCGAGCAGCTCGGTCAGTTCTTCCATGGCCGGGAATTTGTGCGCGATCGCCCAACGCGGCTCACGGGCACGGAAACCCAGTTCGCGCTGGGAGGCAATGCTGTTGACCTTGAACACCACGCCGTCGATTTCATAGGGCAGGCTGTTACGTCGCTCGCCGATATCGCGGTAGTAGTCCAGGCATGCCTGGATGCCCTTGGCCAACTTCAGCTCATGGCTGATCGGCAGGCCCCACTTCTGCAACTGCTTCAAATTGCCGATGTGGGTGTCACTGATGTCTGCGGTGACCTGGCCAATGCCGTAGCAGCAGAACTCCAGCGGGCGGCTGGCGGTGATCTTCGAGTCCAGCTGGCGCAGGCTGCCGGCGGCGGCGTTACGCGGGTTGGCGAAGGTCTTGCCACCGACTTCCAGTTGCGAGGCGTTCAGTCGCTCGAAACCGGCCTTGGACATGAACACTTCGCCGCGCACTTCCAGGGTGGCCGGCCAGCCGGTGCCGTGCAGTTTCAACGGGATATTGCGCACGGTGCGCACATTGACACTGATGTCTTCGCCCGTAGTGCCGTCGCCGCGGGTGGCGCCGCGCACCAGTTCGCCGTCCTGGTACAAAAGGCTGACCGCCAGGCCATCCAGCTTTGGTTCACAGCTGTACTCCACCGCGGCACCACCGCCAAACAGATCGCCCACCGGCAGGTCGAGCCCCTCGGTGACGCGGCGATCGAACTCGAGCATGGTGGTTTCATCGAACGCGTTGCCCAGGCTGAGCATCGGGATCTCATGACGCACCTGGGTAAAGGCCGACAACGCCGCACTGCCGACCCGCTGCGTCGGCGAATCACGCGTCACCAGTTCCGGGTGCTCGGCTTCCAGGGCCTTGAGCTCATTGAACAAGCGGTCGTACTCGGCGTCCGGAATGCTCGGCTCGTCGAGCACGTGGTAACGGTAATTGTGCTGATCCAGTTCAGCGCGCAGTTCAAGGATGCGGGTGTGGGCGGCGGTCATGGGTGTTCTCTCATAAAGCAAAAGAGCAGCCGAAGCTGCTCAAATGTTGGTGCGCTTATTCTATCGACAACGCTTGAGGCCAATCCTCAGCGTTTCTGTGTCAGGGCGCGACGCTCGAATTCGACGATGCGCTGACGGTAGTGTTCGATGGTCTGGGCGGTGAGGACGCTGCGCTGATCGTCCTTCAATTCGCCATTCAGTTCCTGGGACAGCTTGCGCGCTGCCGCCACCATCACGTCGAACGCTTGTTTCGGGTGACGCGGGCCTGGCAAGCCAAGGAAGAAGCTGACGGCCGGCGTGCTGAACAGGTCAATATCGTCCAGGTCGAAGGTGCCCGGCTTGACCGCGTTGGCCATGGAGAACAGCACTTCGCCATTACCGGCCATGCTTTCGTGGCGGTGGAAGATGTCCATTTCGCCAAAACGCAGGCCGCTTTCGAGGATGTTCTGCAACAGCGCCGGGCCTTTGAAGCCCGCGGCGTCGCGGCAAATCACGCTGATCACCAACACTTCTTCGGCAGCCGGCTGATCGCTGACCGATTGGCGCGGCGGGCTCTTGGTCGCATTCTCATCAGGGAAGTCGTCATCGCGGCTGCTGAAACTCGGGCCTTCGTCGACGTCAAGGTTCAGGTCGCCCTGGTGCGGCTCGGCAACTGCAGCACTGCCGCGCTTGCCACGTTTGGAAGACGGCTCGCGGGCTTCACGCACAGGCGCACTCATGGACGGCAGGTCATGCTCATCCAGCTGCGGTTCCTTATGGGTATCCAACACACGGGGCGGCCCCAGCAGCTCGGCGCTGCCGTCGTCGTCGGGCAAGTTGGACAGGTTACGGTCCAGACGGAATTTGAGCTTGCCCTTGCCACCGCGCATGCGGCGCCAGCCATCAAAAAGAATACCGGCAATGACAATAATGCCGATGACGATCAGCCACTCGCGCAGACCGATTTCCATGTAATCCCGTGCCTCTAATAAAAAATGCTGAAAAATAAGGGGTTTAGCACCGTGCAAACCGCTTTAAAACGTGGCGCCAACTCTATGTTCTGACTGACGTTTTGCCCACGCATACGAAAAATTGACATTAAACTAGCACGACCAAAGATAACTTTACACCGTCTGTCAAAATGCCTTGAACAAATATGTCCATTTGCCACTTTCGCCAGGGCGGTAAACCGTCTTACATCGCGCTACAAATCTTCTCTCCTGGCGTGGCTCAGGATTCCACCATCGCCATCGCTTCTTCGACATCCACCGCGACCAATCGCGAACAGCCCGGCTCGTGCATCGTCACCCCCATCAACTGATCAGCCATTTCCATGGCGATCTTGTTGTGGGTGATATAGATGAACTGCACAGTCTGGGACATCTCCTTGACCAGGCGTGCGTACCGTCCCACGTTAGCGTCATCCAGCGGTGCGTCAACTTCGTCGAGCATGCAGAACGGTGCCGGGTTCAACTTGAAGATGGCAAACACCAGGGCCAATGCGGTCAGGGCTTTTTCGCCGCCGGACAACAAATGGATGGTGCTGTTCTTCTTGCCCGGAGGCCGCGCCATGATCGTTACCCCTGTATCGAGTAGATCTTCGCCCGTCAGTTCCAAGTAAGCGCTGCCACCACCGAAAACTTTTGGGAATAACGCCTGTAAACCGCCATTAATCTGATCAAAGGTATCCTTGAAGCGGTTGCGGGTTTCCTTGTCGATCTTGCGGATCACGTTTTCCAGGGTATCCAGGGCTTCGACCAGGTCGGCGTCCTGGGCGTCCAGGTAGCGTTTGCGCTCGGACTGCTGCTGGTACTCATCGATGGCGGCCAGGTTGATTGCCCCCAGGCGCTGAATCCGCGCGGCTATGCGTTCGAGTTCTTCTTCGGCGTCTTTTTCGTTCGCCTCGGCGGTCAAGGTGTCAAGCACGCCGTGCAGGTCGTAGCCATCCTCGAGCAACTGGTCCTGGAGGGTTTTGCGGCGCACGGTCAGGGCTTGCCACTCCATGCGCTGTTGTTCGAGTTGGCCGCGGATCAGTTGGGATTGCTGCTCGGCCTGGGTCCGGCGCTTTTCTGCGTCACGCAGTTCGCGGTCGGCATCTTCGAGGGCGATTTGCGCGGTCTTGAGTTCTTCGTCGACGGTCATGCGCTTGTCGAGCAGCTCTTCAAGCTTGAGCCGCAGCTCTTCCAGGGGCGCTTCGCCCTCCTCCAGGTTGAGGCTCAGTTGCTCGCGCTTTTCGGTCAGGCGTTCGGACTGCATCTCCAGGCGCTCAAGGGCCTGGCGCGTGGAGTCGTGCTGCGCACGCAGCGAGCCGAGGCGCACCGCCAACTGGTGAGCGTGGTCCTTGTGCTGGCGAGCTTCCTGGCGCACACGGTCGAGGCGTTCACGCAGGCTGTCACGCTGGGCCAGCAGCAGTTCGCGTTGCTCGGTGTCCTGGGCCATGCTGTCGAGGGCTTCCTGCAGTTGCAGGCGTGCTTCGCCGATTTGTTCGTGCTCGAGCGCGCGTTGCTCGCCCATCTCGGCTACTTCTTCATCGAGACGGGTACGGCGCAGGGTCAGTTGCTCGACCTTGGCTTTGCTCGCGGAAAGCTGGGCTTTCAATTCGCCTTGCTGACGCGCCTCATCCTGCAACAGGCGACGCAGGTGTTCGCGGCCGGTCTCTTGCTGGCGCTGGGTGGCGCGCAGGGTTTGCAGCTCGGTTTCCAGGCTTTCCAGGGTCGCTTCGCGCTCTTCACGCTCGGCGATAAGATTGACGATTTCCTGGCCACGGGCCAAAACCCCGCTTTCTGCTTCACTGGCGCGGCGTACCCGCAGGAAGTGGCGGCCGACCCAGTAGCCATCACGGCTGATCAGGCTTTCGCCGGCAGCCAACTGACCGCGCTGGGCCAGCGCCTGCTCAAGTGATTCAACCGGTTTGACCTGGCCCAGCCACGGCGACAAGTCAATCGCCGCCTCGACCTTGTCCAGCAAACTGCCCGGCACGCGGGTGCCGTCGGCGGCCGGGCTGAGCAGGCGCAAATCGCCCTGGGCAAAACCGGCCAGGTCGAAGCCCCCAAAATCGTCCACCAGTACCGCTTGCAGGTCGGCACCCAATACGGTTTCCACCGCCAACTCCCAACCGGCTTCGACTTTCAAGCCTTCGGCCAGGCGCGGACGCTCGGCCAGATGCTGGTCGCGCAGCCATTCGGCGGTACCGGTGCCAGGGTCCAGAGCGGCTTGCTGCAGGGCTTCCAGGGAGGCCAAACGACCGTTGAGCCGCTGCAGATCGCCCTGGGCCTGCTGCTGGGCCTGGGTCGCCTGTTGCAGTTGCTGGCGCAATTGCTCCAGGCGCTCGACTTGCTGTTCTTCGCTGGCCTCCAGCTCTTCGAGGGTCATCTCGCTTTCGGCCAGTTGCTCGCTGAGCTCCATGATCGCCGCGTCTTCCGGGTCGGCAGCGAGCAACACGCGTTCTTCCTGCAAGCGACGCTGGCGTTCGGCCAGACGCTCCATGCTGGTTTCCAGCTGCTGGATGCGTGACTGTTGCACTTCGGCCTGGCGCCGAGGCTCGGCGGATTTCAGGTTGAAGGTGTCCCACTGCTCCTGCCAGCCGTGCATGGTGGTTTCGGATTCTTCCAGGGCGGCAGCGGCTTCTTCGGCCGCCGCGCTGGTGATCTCCTGCTCGGGAGTGAGCAGGTCCAGCTCTTCGCCAAGGGTCAGCAGCAAGGTGCGGTCATGGCCCAGGTGAGATTCGGTCTCCAGGCGCGCGCGCTCGGCTTCCTTCAAATCCTCCTGCAACTGACGCAAGCGCTGCTGACCGTGCTGGATGCTCTGCTCGACCCGGGCGATGTCTCCCCCCACCGAGTAGAAACGGCCCTGCACCAGATTGAAGCGCTCGGACAGGTCATGGTGACCGTCGCGCAGGCGCTCGATGCTGGCGTCGGCATTGCGTTGCTCGGCTACCAGGGCTTCGAAGCTGATTTCCTGGGTGCCGATGATCGCTTCACGCTGGCCCACCTGGTCATTCAGCGCCTGCCAGCGCAGGGCCGACAGTTGCGCCTTGAGCTGGCGCTCCTCGCCCTTGTATTCCTGGTACTTTTCGGCGGCCTGGGCCTGGCGGTGCAGGCGTTCCAACTGGCGTTCCAGCTCTTCACGCAGATCGGTGAGGCGGGCAAGGTTTTCGTGGGTGCGGCGGATACGGTTTTCAGTTTCGCGGCGGCGCTCCTTGTACTTGGAGATGCCGGCCGCTTCTTCGATAAAATTGCGCAGGTCTTCCGGCTTGGCTTCGATCAGCTTGGAGATCATGCCTTGCTCGATGATCGAGTAGCTGCGCGGGCCCAGGCCGGTACCGAGGAAGATATCGGTGATATCCCGGCGCCGGCACTTGGTGCCGTTGAGGAAGTAGCTGTTCTGGCTGTCGCGGGTCACTTTACGGCGGATGGAGATTTCCGCGTAGGCCGCATATTCGCCAACCAGGGTGCCGTCGGAGTTATCGAACACCAGTTCGATGCTGGCCTGGCTGACGGGTTTGCGGCTGGTGGAGCCGTTGAAGATGACGTCGGTCATCGACTCGCCGCGCAGGTTTTTTGCCGAGCTCTCGCCCATCACCCAGCGTACGGCGTCGATGATGTTCGACTTGCCGCAGCCATTGGGCCCCACCACTGCCGCCATGTTACTGGGGAAGTTCACCGTGGTCGGGTCGACGAAGGATTTGAACCCCGCCAGTTTGATGCACTTGAGCCGCACGCTTAGGCGTCCGCCAACGCAGCGATGACCAGCGAGCAACTACGCTGGCCATAGGCCGACAACACCTGGCGAATCTGCGGCAGGTCGCGGGCAAGCACGGCGGCGAGCAATTGCTCGAACAACGCCAGGTACTCGCTCATGGAGGCCTTGCGCTGATCGAGGGCCAGGTAATAGGCACGGTTCATCGCCGGCTGCAGGTTTTCGACGGTTTCCTGCAAATACGGGTTGTTGGCGAAGGGGTACGCGGCGCGCATCACGCTGAAGCATTCTTCGACAAAGGCGCGGATGTCCTGGCGCTCGAAACTGCCGACCAGGCGCTGCTGGATCTGCAGGAACGGCGCCATGTCAGCCTGGGTCTGCCAGCCCTGGGCCACCGCATTGCCGAGCAGGATATACAGCTCACTCATCAACGTGCACAGGCTCTGCACCTTGTGTGCGGTGAGCTCGGTGACGTGGGCGCCACGGCGCGGCAGGATCGCGATCAGGTGGCGACGTTCGAGGATCAATAAGGCTTCACGCACGGAACCACGGCTGACATTGAGCGCCAGCGTGACTTTCTGTTCCTGGATCCGCTCCCCAGGCTTGAGATCGCCGCGAATGATACGTTCGGCGAGGTGGTGAGCAATTTGCTCGGCGAGACTGTCCGGCGCCTTGAACGTCATGTTTTCCCTTCAAAATCTTCTATCGATACAAGCGCGGCAGTGTAGCGCAAATGCCTGGCTGATGGCGCTAGGCCCACCTTGCTGAATTTGGCACGGAATAAGCAGCGCTGAAACCCAGAAGCCCCCCAAAAACAGCGGTTCCAGAAGACTGGACCATAATTGAAAGTGTTGTGATCGCAATTTCTTGACCTCACAGTCAGAAAATCATTGACCGAAAAGTCAGACATGACTAGATTCGGCGCAAAGCGGTTAACAACAATAATGAGTCTGCGAGGCCTTCCGTGATCCAGTTTCTACTTAACCAGGAGCTCCGTAGCGAGCACGCCCTGGACCCCAACCTGACCGTGCTCAACTATTTGCGTGAGCACCTGGGCAAATCCGGTACCAAGGAAGGCTGCGCCAGCGGCGATTGCGGTGCATGCACCGTGGTGGTCGGCGAGCTGCACAGCGACGAGCCAGGCGCTGAGCGGATTCGCTACCGCAGCCTCAATGCCTGCCTGACGTTTGTCTCATCGTTGCATGGCAAACAATTGATCAGCGTCGAAGACCTGAAACACCAAGGTCAACTGCACAGCGTGCAACAGGCCATGGTCGAATGCCACGGGTCGCAATGCGGCTTTTGCACCCCCGGTTTTGTGATGTCACTGTTTGCCCTGCAAAAGAACAGCGACGCGCCAGATAGCCAGAAAGCCCATGAAGCCCTGGCCGGCAACTTGTGCCGTTGCACCGGCTACCGCCCGATCCTGGCCGCCGCCGAGCAGGCCTGCTGTAACAAACCCCAGGACCAGTTCGACAGCCGGCAAGTCGAAACCATCGCACTCCTCAAGGCCATCGCGCCGACGCAAACCGGTGAACTCAACAGCGGCGACAAACGCTGCCTGGTCCCCCTGACCGTCGCCGACCTCGCCGACCTCTACGATGCCTACCCGCAAGCCCGGCTGCTGGCTGGCGGCACTGACCTGGCGCTGGAAGTCACCCAGTTCCACCGCACGCTGCCGGTGATGATCTACGTCGGCAACATCGACGAAATGAAGCGCATTGAATCCTTCGACGATCGCCTGGAAATCGGCGCCGCCGCCCCTCTTTCCGACTGCTACACCGCGCTGCACCAGGCCTACCCGGACTTCGGTGAGCTGCTGCACCGTTTCGCGTCCCTGCAAATCCGCAACCAAGGCACCCTGGGCGGCAATATCGGCAACGCCTCGCCGATTGGCGATTCGCCACCACTGCTGATCGCCCTCGGCGCGCAGATCGTGCTGTGCAAGGGCAACACCCGTCGTACGTTGGCGCTGGAAGATTACTTCATCGACTACCGCGTCACCGCACGCCAGGACAGCGAATTCATCGAGAAAATCATCGTGCCCAAGGGCCACGCGCTATTCCGGGCGTACAAAGTGTCCAAGCGCCTGGACGACGATATTTCCGCCGTATGCGCGGCTTTCAACCTCAAGATCGACAACGGTGTGATCAGCGATGCGCGTGTTGCCTTCGGGGGCATGGCCGCCACCCCGAAACGCGCGAAACATTGCGAGAGCGTGCTGATCGGCGCCACCTGGAATGCCGCCACCGTCGAGAAAGCCTGCACTGCCCTGGCCGAGGATTTCACCCCGTTGTCGGACTTCCGCGCCAGCAAGGAATACCGCCTGCTCAGCGCGCAGAACCTGCTGCGCAAATACTTTATCGAGCTGCAAACGCCGCACATCGAGACTCGGGTGACCGCTTATGTCTAACCATCACGCCGTGGTAAAAACCCAGGCCGAACTGGCCGAGCTGTTTGCCCAGGACCTGACCTCCGGGGTCGGCCGCAGCGTCAAGCATGACAGCGCCGCCAAGCACGTCAGCGGTGAAGCGCAGTACATCGATGACCGCCTGGAATTCCCCAACCAGTTGCACCTGTATGCGCGCATGTCCGACCGCGCCCACGCGAAGATCCTCAGCATCGACACCGCGCCCTGCTACGCCTTCGACGGTGTGCGTATCGTCATCACCCATGAAGACGTGCCAGGCCTGAAAGACATCGGCCCGCTGATGCCCGGCGACCCGCTGCTGGCCATCGACACCGTGCAGTTTGTCGGCCAAGTGGTATTGGCCGTGGCTGCCCGCGATCTGGAAACCGCACGCAAGGCCGCGATGGCGGCCGTGATCGAATACGAAGACCTCGAACCCGTATTGGATGTGGTCGAGGCCTTTCGCAATAAGCATTTCGTGCTCGACAGCCACACCCACCAGCGCGGTGATTCGGCCGGCGCACTGGCGACCGCAAAAAACCGCCTCCAGGGCACCCTGCATATCGGCGGCCAGGAACACTTCTACCTGGAAACCCAGATCTCGTCAGTGATGCCCACCGAAGACGGCGGCATGATCGTCTACTGCTCCACCCAGAACCCCACCGAAATACAGAAGCTGGTGGCCGAAGTACTTGACGTGTCGATGAACAAGATCGTCGTCGATATGCGTCGCATGGGCGGTGGTTTCGGCGGCAAGGAAACCCAGGCGGCCAGCCCGGCGTGCCTGTGCGCGGTGGTCGCGCGCCTGACCGGGCAGCCGACCAAGATGCGCCTGCCCCGGGTCGAAGACATGCTGATGACCGGCAAGCGCCACCCCTTCTATATCGAATACGACGTGGGCTTCGACGACAGCGGTCGCCTGCAGGGTATCAATCTGGAACTGGCGGGTAACTGCGGTTGCTCGCCGGACCTGTCGAACTCGATTGTCGACCGCGCAATGTTCCACGCCGACAACGCGTATTACCTGGGCGACGCCACGGTCAATGGCCACCGCTGCAAGACCAACACCGCGTCCAACACCGCCTACCGGGGCTTTGGCGGCCCCCAAGGCATGGTCGCCATCGAGGAAGTGATGGACGCCATCGCCCGCCACTTAGGCCAGGATCCGCTGGCCGTGCGCAAGGCCAACTACTACGGCAAGACCGAGCGCAACGTCACTCACTACTACCAGACCGTCGAGCACAACATGCTCGAGGAAATGACCGCTGAGCTTGAAGCCAGCAGCCAATACGCCGAGCGCCGTGAAGCGATCCGCCTGTACAACGCCCACAGCCCGATCCTGAAAAAAGGCCTGGCGCTGACCCCGGTGAAATTCGGTATTTCCTTTACCGCCAGTTTCCTGAACCAGGCCGGTGCGTTGATCCATATCTACACCGACGGCAGCATCCACCTGAACCACGGTGGTACCGAAATGGGCCAGGGGTTGAACACCAAGGTCGCACAGGTGGTGGCCGAAGTGTTCCAGGTGGAAATCGACCGCGTGCAGATCACCGCCACCAATACCGACAAGGTGCCCAACACCTCGCCGACCGCCGCCTCCAGCGGTGCCGACCTGAACGGCAAGGCCGCGCAGAACGCCGCCGAAACCATCAAGCAACGCCTGGTGGAATTCGCCGCGCGCAAGTACGACGTGAGTGAGGCCGACGTGGCATTCCACAACGGCCATGTGCGCGTGCGCGATCATATCCTGACCTTTGAAGCGCTGATCCAGCAGGCGTACTTCGCCCAGGTGTCGCTGTCGAGCACTGGCTTCTACAAGACCCCGAAAATCTTCTACGACCGCAGCCAGGCGCGGGGGCGGCCGTTCTACTACTACGCCTTTGGCGCGGCCTGTTGCGAGGTGATCGTCGACACCCTGACCGGCGAATACAAGATGCTGCGCACCGACATCCTCCACGACGTGGGCGCCTCGTTGAACCCGGCGATCGACATCGGCCAAGTAGAAGGCGGCTTCATCCAGGGCATGGGCTGGCTGACCATGGAAGAGCTGGTGTGGAACAACAAGGGCAAGCTGATGACCAACGGCCCGGCCAGCTACAAGATCCCGGCGGTGGCCGACATGCCGCTGGACCTGCGCGTGAAGCTGGTGGAGAACCGCAAGAACCCGGAAGACACGGTGTTTCATTCCAAGGCCGTGGGCGAGCCACCGTTCATGCTCGGCATTGCCTCGTGGTGTGCGATCAAGGATGCGGTGGCGAGCCTGGGTGACTATCGCCATCAGCCGAAGATCGATGCACCGGCGACACCGGAGCGGGTGTTGTGGGGGTGCGAGCAGATGCGCAAGTTGCAGGCGGCTGTGCCTGTTGAAACCGAAACCGAGATGGCTTCGCTCTAGACCGAGGCGCTGCCATCGGGGGCAAGCCCCCTCCCACACTTTGATCTGTGCCTTCAAATGTGGGAGGGGGCTTGCCCCCGATGACGGCCTGACAGACACCACAAGAGGTGACTATGAACAACTGGATCAGCGCCCTCGCCGACCTGCAGAACCAAGGCGAACCCTGCGTACTGGTGACCATCATCGAAGAGCTCGGCTCCACGCCGCGCAATGCCGGTTCGAAGATGGTGATCAGCGCCACGCAAACCTTCGACACCATCGGTGGCGGACACCTGGAATACAAGGCGATGCAGATCGCCCGTGACATGCTCGCGCGCGGCCAGCAGAACACCCACCTGGAGCGCTTCAGCCTCGGCGCGAGCCTGGGCCAGTGCTGCGGTGGCGTAACCGTATTGCTGTTCGAACCCATGGGCCAGGTGCAGGCGCAGATCGCGGTGTTCGGCGCCGGTCATGTCGGCCGCGCGTTGGTGCCGTTGCTGGCGAGCCTGCCGTGCCGGGTGCGCTGGATCGATTCGCGCGAGCAGGAATTCCCGGAACATATCCCCCAGGGCGTGCGTAAAATCGTCAGCGAAGAGCCGGTGGACGAAATTGCCGACCTGCCCGCGGGTAGTTATTGCATCGTCATGACCCACAATCACGCGCTGGACCTGGAACTGACCGCCGCCCTGCTCAAGCGTAATGACTTTGCCTACTTCGGCCTGATCGGCTCGAAGACCAAACGCGTCAAGTTCGAACACCGCCTGCGTGATCGCGGCTTTGACGCCGCGCAGTTGCAACGCATGCGCTGCCCCATGGGCCTCACCGAGGTAAAGGGCAAATTGCCGGTAGAGATCGCCATCTCCATCGCCGGCGAAATCATCGCCACCTATAACGCCCATTTCGGCCAGCACACCGCGAGCGCCGAACCTATTGCCAAACTGCTGCCGGTGTCACGCCGCAGCCAAGCTATCAATTGAGACGACCATGCCTTTGACTCGCAAAGCCTACCGTGCCGCCCTCCTGCACAGCATCGCCGACCCCGCTGAAGTGGGCATCGAAGCCTCCTATGAGTATTTCGAAGACGGCCTGCTGGTGATCGAAAACGGCAAAATCAGTGCCCTGGGCCACGCCAGTGACCTGCTGCCGAAGCTGCCCGCCGATATCGACATCACCCACTACCAGGATGCGCTGATTACCCCAGGCCTGATCGACACCCATATCCACCTGCCACAAACCGGCATGGTCGGCGCCTATGGCGAGCAGTTACTGGACTGGCTCAACACTTACACCTTCCCGTGCGAACGCCAGTTCGCCGACAAGGCCCACGCCGAAGAAGTGGCCGACATTTTCATCAAGGAATTGCTGCGCAATGGCACCACAACCGCCCTGGTGTTCGGCAGCGTGCATCCGCAGTCGGTGAACGCGTTCTTTGAAGCGGCCGCAAAACTCGACCTGCGTATGATCGCCGGCAAAGTGATGATGGACCGCAACGCCCCGGATTACCTCACCGACACCGCCGAATCCGGCTACCAGGAAAGCAAGACGTTGATCGAGCGCTGGCACGGCAAGGGCCGCCTGCACTATGCGGTCACGCCCCGCTTCGCCCCCACCAGCACGCCGGAACAATTGGCGTTGGCCGGGCAACTGCTGGGCGAGTACCCGGACCTGTACATGCAGACGCACATCAGTGAGAACAAGCAGGAAGTCGAGTGGGTGAAGGCGCTATTTCCAGAACGCAACGGCTACCTGGATGTGTACGACCATTACAAGCTGCTGGGTGAGCGCTCAGTGTTCGCCCACGGTGTGCACCTGTGTGATGACGAATGCGCGCGATTGGCGGAGACGGGGTCGGCGGTGGCGTTCTGCCCGACGTCGAACCTGTTCCTCGGCAGCGGCCTGCTCAACCTGCCGATGGCCGAGAAACACAAGCTCAACGTTGGCCTGGGCACGGATGTGGGCGGCGGCACCAGCTTCTCACTGCTGCAAACCTTGAACGAAGCCTATAAGGTCATGCAACTGCAGGGCGCGCGGTTGAGCCCATTCAAGTCGTTGTACCTGGCCACCCTCGGGGGTGCGCGGGCGCTGCGCCTGGAAGACAAGATCGGCACGTTGCAGCCAGGCACCGATGCAGACTTTCTAGTGCTGGATTACAACGCCACGCCACTGCTGAGCTATCGCTTGAAGCAGGCCAACAACATAGCCGAGACGTTGTTCGTGTTGATGACGCTGGGGGATGATCGGACGGTGTTGCAGACCTATGCGGCCGGCCAACGGGTGCACCAACGCTGATCTGCGCCACAACACAAAACAAATGTGGGAGGGGCGGTGCGACGATTCGACTTGCCCCCTCCCACATTCTTTAATCGGGTTTACAACTTTACAGGCGAACGCCCCGGCTTCTTGGTCTGCAACAAATGCGAGAACACCGCATGCAAATCATCCGACGCACTTTCCTCGTCGAGGTTGAGCTTGCTGTCGATGTGGTCCATGTGGTGCATCATCAAGTCAACTGCCAGCGCCGCGTCGCGGGCCTCGATCGCATCGATCAACTGGGTGTGTTCATCGTAGGAACAGTGCGAGCGATTGCCGCTTTCGTACTGCGCAATGATCAACGAGGTCTGGGACACCAGGCTGCGCTGGAAGCTGATCAGCGGCGCGTTCTTCGCCGCCTCGGCCAGCTTGAGGTGGAACTCGCCAGAGAGGCGGATACCGGCACCGCGATCGCCACGGGAGAAGCTGTCGCGCTCGTCGTTGACCATCTGGCGTAGTTCGGCCAGTTGTTCGGCGGTGGCGTGCTGCACGGCCAACTCGGTGATCGCTCGCTCTACCAGGCGCCGGGCGAGGAACACCTGGCGTGCTTCCTCGACGCTCGGGCTGGCCACCACCGCGCCGCGATTGGGCCGCAGCAACACCACGCCTTCATGGGCCAGGCGCGACAGGGCGCGGCGAATGATGGTACGGCTGACGCCGAAGATTTCGCCCAGTGCCTCTTCACTCAATTTGGTACCGGGTGCCAGGCGTTGTTCGAGGATCGCCTCGAAGATATGCGCGTAGACGATATCGTCCTGGGTTCCGCTGCGACCGGCCTTGCCGGCTCGCGGTTGTTTCTTGAGAGGTTGCAACTGTTCGTTCATGGGCACTCGGGTCGGGAGAACGGCGGCGAATTAACGGTAATACGGCAACTTTAAGGTAATACGGCAACAATGGGTCGCTGGCAAGTATCAGCTAAAAACACGGCACATTGTACACAACCCACTGCGCCAACACACTGTACGGCTGTTTGCGGCGCCGGCTGTATTGCAATGAGTAGTTACGTTTGAGTTTAGGCTTGAATCCAAGATTTCCCACGAACGACACCCCACTGTAGAAGCGAGCTTGCTCGCGAAGAATCCGAGCGCGTCGCGAACATCCAGGGCGCCCGCGTTATCGTTGACGCTTTTCGCGAGCACGCTCGTTCCTACAAGGAGGGGGTCAGGTAAAAGGAACACCTATCCATGACCGACGCCACCCAAGCGCCCTTGCGCCCGCTGGCCGACACTTCCGCGTCCGCCCTCGTCGCCGGCTTTATCGCCATGATGACCGGCTACACCAGCTCCCTGGTGCTGATGTTCCAGGCTGGACAAGCCGCCGGCCTGACCACGGCGCAGATTTCTTCATGGATCTGGGCGATCTCCATCGGCATGGCGGTGTGCAGCATCGGCCTGTCCCTGCGTTATCGCACGCCGATCACCATTGCCTGGTCGACACCGGGCGCAGCGCTATTGATCACCAGCCTGGGCGGCGTCAGTTATGGCGAAGCGATCGGTGCCTATATCACCTGTGCAGTGCTGGTGACCCTGTGCGGGCTGACCGGCAGCTTCGAAAAACTGGTCAAGCGTATTCCGGCTTCACTGGCGGCGGCCTTGCTGGCGGGCATTCTGTTCAAGATCGGCAGCGAAATATTTGTCGCCGCGCAACATCGTACCGGCCTGGTGCTGGGGATGTTTTTTACCTACCTGATCATCAAGCGCCTGTCGCCGCGCTATGCGGTGCTGGCCGCGCTGGTGATCGGTACCCTGCTGTCTGGCTTGATGGGCCTGCTGGACTTCAGCGGCTTCCACCTGGAAGTGGCGACGCCGGTGTGGACCACTCCGCACTTCTCGCTGGCAGCGACCATCAGCATTGGCATTCCGCTGTTCGTGGTGGCAATGACTTCGCAGAATATGCCCGGCGTCGCCGTGCTGCGCGCCGACGGCTATAACGTGCCGGCCTCGCCGTTGATCACCGTTACCGGCCTGGCCTCGCTGGTGCTGGCGCCGTTCGGCTCCCACGGGATCAACCTGGCAGCGATCAGCGCAGCCATCTGCACCGGGCCACACGCCCACGAAGACCGCAACAAGCGCTACACAGCGGCGGTCTGGTGTGGTGTGTTCTACGCAATTGCCGGCGTATTTGGCGCCACACTGGCAGCGTTGTTCGCAGCGTTACCCAAGGAACTGGTGCTATCGATTGCAGCGCTGGCCTTGTTTGGCTCGATCATCAATGGCCTGAGCATTGCCATGAATGAGCCAAAGGAACGGGAAGCGGCGCTGATCACCTTTATGGTCACGGCGTCAGGGCTGACGTTGTTTTCCATCGGTTCAGCGTTCTGGGGGATTGTGGCGGGGGTGTTGACGCTGCTGATTCTGAACGGGCGCAAGGCATAAAAAAACGGCGACCCTCGGGTCGCCGTTTTTTCAGTATCACTTAGCCGCGTTGATCGGCTTTTCCGGATACCACACGTCCAGCAGCTGGCTGACTTCAGCCTTGGTCAGCTCGGAGCGGGTTTTCAGCCAGGCTTCAACAGCAGCACGCTGCTCTTCGGAGACCGAGCCACGCTTCTGCAGGCAAACCAGACCGTAGTCGTCGCCGCCAACATAACCCAGGCCGTTGGCTTCCATGGCTTCTTTGATGAATGCTTCGAGGAAAGCGTCGATAGCTTCTTCACTCAGGCCTTCGTTGAAGTCCAGGTTCAGTTCGAAACCCAGCTCTTGAAATTCATCAACGCACAGTTTTTTGCGCAGACGCTGGGAACGGTTAGTCGCCATTGGAACAATCCTCATAAGTAATAACGGGCGGCACTTTAGCAGTTTAAGGTGGCGATTGCCCGACTCTCTGGTACAGGCGGCCAGCTACACGCAAAAAAAACGCCGATTAGCAGCTATCGTTCAGCTACAACGGGCTCCACCTTGGGGCATAATGCCGACACTTTCATGACCAATGAGGGATTTTCTTACATACCCCTCGCCTTTTCCCCCTCGTCAGCAGCAGGGTCTTATTCCTTATGATCAAATCTTTGCGTCCATTACTGCTTGCCGGTTTTCTCCTGCCACTGAGTTTTTCCATTACCGCCGCGCCGATCAACAACACCCTGCCGCCCAGCGTCGCGCAGGCCCTTCAGAAAGCCAAGCTGCAAAACACCGCGCTGTCACTGGTGATGATTCCCCTGAACGGCCCCGGTACCCCCACCGTATTCAATGCCGACGTCTCGGTGAACCCGGCCTCGACCATGAAGCTGGTCACCACCTATGCGGCCCTGGAAATGCTCGGGCCCAACCACCAGTGGAAGACCGAGTTCTACACCGACGGCACCCTCAGTGGCGGCGTCTTGCACGGCAACCTCTACCTCAAGGGCGGCGGCGACCCCAAGCTGAACATGGAAAAGCTCTGGCTGTTGATGCGTGACCTGCGCGCCAATGGCGTGCAACAAGTCACCGGCGACCTGGTGCTGGACCGCAGCTTCTTTACCCAGCCGCAACTGCCGGAGTTCAATGACGACGGCAACGACGAAAACAAGCCCTTCCTGGTCAAGCCCGACGCTCTGCTGGTCAACCTCAAGGCCCTGCGCTTCGTGACGCGCAACGATTCGGGGCGGGTGCTCGTATCGGTCGAGCCGCCGATCGCCAGCATTCGTATCGATAACCAGGTCAAGGTCTCCAACGCCAAGCAATGCACCGGCGATGTGCGCTACAACCCGGTCACCGCCGCGGACGGCAGTGTCACCGTCACCGTCAGCGGCCAACTGGCTGAAGGTTGCAGCTCACAAACCTATTTGTCGTTGCTGGACCACGCGACCTACACCGCGGGTGCCGTTCGGGCAATCTGGCAGGAGCTGGGCGGCACGATCCAGGGCCGCGATATCCAGGCGCCGGTGCCCAAGGATGCCAAGGTGCTGGCCCGTGCGTTTTCACCAGACCTGGCGGAAATCATCCGCGACATCAACAAATACAGTAACAACACCATGGCCCAACAGCTGTTCCTGAGCCTGGGCGCGCAGTTCCGCAACGACGCGGACGGCGACGACGCCAAGGCTGCCCAGCGAGTGGTACGCCAGTGGCTGGCAAAGAAAGGCATCACCTCGCCGCACCTGGTGATGGAGAACGGTTCCGGCCTGTCCCGTGCCGAACGGGTCAGCGCCCGTGAGATGGCTGAGATGCTGCAAGCGGCCTGGAGAAGCCCTTACGCGGCGGAATACATCAGCTCGCTGCCGATTGCCGGCACCGACGGCACCATGCGCAAACGCCTGAAGACCACGGCGATGCGCGGCGAAGCCCATGTCAAGACCGGAACCCTGAACACCGTGCGCGCGATCGCCGGGTTCAGCCGCGATAACAATGGCAATACCTGGGCCGTGGTGGCGATCCTCAACGATACGAAGCCATGGGGTGCGTCGTCGGTACTGGACCAGGTGCTGCTGGACCTGTATCGCCAGCCGAAACTGGCGGCGGCAGCGCCCGTTCTCTAGGCCACACCGCCGTCCTCCTGTGGGAGAGGCTCGTGCCCTCCCACGGGTGCTCCGGCGTCGGTCCTCAAGCCTGTACTTCCTCTGCGGCCACTCGGTCCCTGCCCGCCTGCTTGGCCACATACACCGCCGAGTCAGCACGCAACAGCAAACCGTCAACGCCTTCATCCACCCGCCAGCTCGCCACCCCGAAGCTGGCAGTCACGATGCCCACCGGTTCCATTGGCGCACTGCGCAACGACTGCCATAACTCCATCGCCAGGCGGTAGGCCTGCTCGCCATCAGTGTTGGGGCACAGCACCATGAACTCCTCGCCACCCAGGCGGCAGAACACATCCGTACGGCGCAGACGCTGGCCGATGCGTTTGCACAGCTCCTGCAACACGCCGTCGCCGACCCCGTGCCCATGCTGGTCGTTGATTCGCTTGAAGTGATCGATATCCAGCATGATCACCGATAGCGCTCCGGCCGTGCGGTTGAGGCGGAGCATCTCGGTCTTGAGGCGATCCTGGAAATACCGACGGTTATGGATGCCGGTCAGGGAGTCGGTGATGGACAACGTACGCAGCTCTTCTTCCACGCGCTTGAGGTCGGTGATATCCGACACATAACCGTGCCACAACGTACCGCCTGCCGGCAGTTCTTCCGGTGTGGCTTCGCCTCGAATCCAGCGCAGGCCTCGTTGTGGCAATTGCACGCGGTACTCTTCGCGCCAATGGCTCAATTGCAGCGCCGACAAACGAATCGACGCGCGTACCCGCTCCACATCCAGGGGATGAATGCGCTCGAAGACTTTCTTCGCATCCTGCTGCAACATCCCGGTCTCGATTTCATAAATATCGCGCATGCCATCGCTGGCGTAGATAAAGCGCCAGTTATCCTGGGGCTCCAGGGTGAACTGGAAAATCCCGCCAGGCACATGGGCGCTGAGTTTTTTCAGCAAGCGATCCCGCGCCGCCAATGCCTCGTAAGCGCGCTTTTGCTCAGTCACATCCAGGTAGATCGCCAGGTATCCCACCCATAAACCGTGGTCATCCAGCAACACCGTGCCGAGCATGTTGACCGTCAGCTGGCTGCCGTTCTCGCGAACCAAGGTCCATTCACTGGCCTCATGCTGGCTGTCCGGGCTTTCCACCAGCATCGCCTGGCTCGGCGGGATCCGTTTGCCCAGCGCCACGCTCAAACTGGTGGCCCGCGCTTCCAGTTCTGCGGGCACATGCAGGCTTTCAAGCGTCGAACGCCCCAACACCTGCTCGGCCTTGAAGCCAAGCATCTGCTCGGCGCCGGCGTTAAATGTATTGATCACCCCACGCAGATCAGTGGCAATGATCGCCACCTGGGTGGCGGCATTCAATACGCTGCGCAACTGGCCATGGGCGCCGCGCAATTCCTGTTCACGGGCGCGTAACTGCATGGTGCGTTGTTGCACCAGTTTCAACGCACGTTGGCGCTGGCTGACAAGGACGTAGAGCAAGGCGCTGAGTAACAGGCTAAGCAGCCCGCCCATGGCCAGGATCAACGCCAATGATGAGTAATTGGCCTGCTCGAACATCTCGCTGGGGCGCAAGCTAAGCGCGTAGACATGGTCGCCCAGGGTCAGGCGGCGCACGGCGCTGAGGTCGCTGTCGACCCGTGCGCTACCGGACTCGTACAACAGCCGCTGTTGCAGGTCGGATGTGTCGACAATCTGCATCGCCAGGTTATCGCGGTCGGGTCTGGGCAGGCCCTCGGCCACCAGTTGGCGCATGCTGATCACAGCCATTACAAAGCCGTGGGGCTCAGTCGCTCCATGGGCCGTGACCGGCGCCACCAACAACACCCCGGTGGCGTAGGCGGGTTCCACACCCACCAATTGCATGGGTTGCGACACCGCCAGCTTGCCGCTCTTTTGCGCACGCTCAAGGGCCGAGCGGCGCAGGGGTTGGGCCAGCAGGTCAAAGCCCAGGGGCGAGACGAGCAGGCTCAGGGTCTGGCTGTACAGCACCGGTACGTATTCATCACGCTCGGCGGCGGGTGCCAGTTCGCCGTTTGCATTCAGCTCGCGAATGTTGAAGGGCGTACCGCGCTGGCGAGACACCTGCTGCTCAAACAGCTTGCGCTGATCACGCGACACCCGTGGTGCCCACGCATAGGCGCGGGCGCGCTGCAGCAAGGGCTGGGCGAAACCCTCGAATTCTTCGCGGGACACTTCATCGGAGTTGACGAAGAAACGCCGCAGGCTTCCCAGGCGCTGCTCCTGGTCCTCGAAACGCTCTTGCAGGCGGCTGAATCGCTCGTTGACCAGCAACTGGAAACGCTGGCGCTCCTGTTGTTGGTCGAGGTCGGACGCCGCCCAGGCGACGATGGTTGTCAACGTACAACCCGCCAGTAATACCACCAACGCCACCAGCCAAGCCGACGCCTGCTCACTGATAAAGCCTAGGATTTTCGGGCGAACGGCTTGCAACGACATAGGCAACACTCACAACGCCAGCGTGCGGGGGGTGTCACTTTGGCTAGGTTTTAGTTATAGCCATCGGTCCAGGGTTTGACCAGCGTAAAAAAAGCCGCAAGCCCGGAAAAATCCAGGCTTGCGGCTCATGAGCCGGACAATCAACGCGCGGTGATTTTCCAGGCCCGGTGGATCTTGGCATTGCGCGCAAAATCCGGGTCGATGGTCTTGTCGCTGATTTCCTCCACCGCATAGCGTGCGCTGAGGTTGTCCTCCAGTTGGAACTTGCGGAAGTTGTTCGAGAAATACAGCACGCCGCCCGGTGCCAGGCGGGCCATGGCCAGGTCGAGCAACTGCACGTGGTCACGCTGCACGTCGAAGATACCTTCCATGCGCTTGGAGTTGGAGAAGGTCGGTGGGTCGATGAAGATCAGGTCGAACTCATCGCGGCTGGCTTCCAGCCACGCCATCACATCACCCTGCTCCAGGCGGTTCTTGTCGGAGAAACCGTTGAGCGAAAGGTTGCGACGTGCCCAGTCCAGGTAGGTCTTGGACAGGTCGACGCTGGTGGTGCTGCGCGCACCGCCCTTGGCCGCATGCACACTCGCCGTGGCGGTGTAGCAATACAGGTTGAGGAAGCGCTTGCCGGCCGCCTCTTTCTGGATGCGCATGCGCATCGGGCGATGGTCGAGGAACAGCCCGGTGTCGAGGTAGTCGGTCAGGTTGACCAGCAACTTCACGCCGCCTTCGCTGACTTCGGTGAACTTGCCCTGGGCGCTCTGGCGTTCGTACTGCTTGGTGCCGCTCTGGCGCTCGCGACGCTTGACCACCACGCGGCTCTTGTCGATGTTCAACGCCTGGGGAATGGCCGCCAGGGCATCGAACATGCGCGCCGAAGCTTTCTCCGGGTCGATGGACTTCGGCGCAACGTATTCCTGCACGTGCACCCAATCGTGGTACAGGTCGATGGCCATGGAGTATTCCGGCATGTCGGCATCGTACACACGGTAGCAGTCCACACCTTCACGCTTGGCCCACTTGCCCAGTTGCTTGAGGTTCTTTTGCAGGCGGTTGGCAAACATCTGCCCGCCTTCGCTCAAGCGCGCCTGCTCAACCACAGGGGCCGGCGCGGGCGCAGGTTTGATCGGGTTGCCGTTCTTGTTGTACTGGCGCTCTTGCGGCTCAGTCGGGGCCTGGTCATAAGCCGCTTGCTCACGTTCGGCCTGGCGCTGTTCCGGGGTACGGCGTTCGCCGGTGACGAACTGGTCCGGGTTGACCTTGATCAGCAACAGTTTGCACGGCAAGGCGCCGTTCCAGAACGCATATTGCTTGTGGCTGCGGATACCCATGCGCTTGCCCAGGTCCGGAGCACCGGTGAACACCGCGGCTTCCCAACCCATGCACGCCTGGCGCAGGCGCTCGCCGAGGTTCTGGTAGAGGTACAACAGGCTGGCTTCGTCACCCAGGCGTTCGCCGTAGGGTGGGTTGCAGATCACCAGGCCTTTCTGGTTCTGGTCCGGGCGCGGCTCGAAGGTGCCGACTTCGCCCTGATAGATCTTGATCCAGTGGCTGAGACCGGCACGCTCGACGTTGTTACGCGCGGGCTGGATCAGGCGCGGGTCCGCCTCGTAGCCACGAATCCACAGCGGTGGCTTGTTCATGCCGATGGCGGCACGTTCGCTGGCTTCGGTGTGAAGCTTTTTCCACAGCGCCGGCACGTGACCGAGCCAGGCGGTGAAGCCCCACTGCTCGCGATTCAGGTTGGGAGCCATGTCGGCAGCGATCATCGCGCCTTCCACCAGGAAGGTACCGACACCGCACATCGGGTCAGTCAGCGCGCCGCCTTCAGCCGCAATGCGCGGCCAGCCGGCGCGGATCAGGATCGCGGCCGCCAGGTTTTCCTTCAATGGTGCAGCACCCTGCTGCAGGCGGTAACCGCGCTGGTGCAGGCTGTGGCCGGAGAGGTCCAGGGACAGGATCGCTTCGCCACGGTCCAGCCGCAGGTGGATGCGCAGGTCCGGGTTGATCTTGTCGATGGACGGACGTTCGCCGGTTGGGGTGCGCAACTTGTCGACGATCGCATCCTTGACCTTCAGCGCACCGAAGTGGGTGTTATCGATGCCTGAACCATGCCCGCTGAATTCCACGGCCAGGGTGCCGTCGGCGACCATATGGTCTTGCCACTCGATATCCAGCACGCCGTGGTAGAGGTCTTCGGCGTCCTTCATCGGGAAGCGCTTGAGCACCAGCAATACACGGTTGGCCAGGCGCGACCAGAGGCACAGGCGGTAGGCGGTTTCCATGTCGGCCATGCCGCGCACGGCCGAGGTGTGCTCGCGGGCTTCCTCAAGGCCAAGCCCGACGGCTTCCTCGATCAGCAGGCCTTCGAGGCCCTTGGGGCAAGTGAGGAAGAGTTCAAAACGGTCCGACATGGGCAATCCAGGCTTTTCAGCAATAAATGAACGGGCAACGCATCGCCGGTTCGGTTTTCAATCAGGCACTTTTCTTGAAGAGTGCCCGCGTGGCACGAATGTGCCGTCCCACCCCGCCTGCCGGGCCTTTTGGCCTTGATTGACGGGGCAGATAGATCATCTGATGAAACAAAAAGAAATATTCCGACCCTTCGTCGAATAATAACCGACTGCAACGGGCGGTCTTTCTCACTAAGGGACTGAACCAATCCTCTTCGCAGGGCACATCATAGCTGGCTTTACCCCATAAATGGGGCGAAAAGCCAGCCCAGCTTATGGCTATAGCATCGTTATCGTTACGTGCTTATGACAAAACGATCATTGAATCCATGTGACCTATTGGTTAGAACTCAACACAGGTTGGCGCCGTAACGGTGTCGACACTTTGGCTCGCCACGCCGGCAGCGAGCCCACCAACGGCAGAAAAACTCTGCCCGGCCTCGGACGAGGCCGAAGGATATCTAGACAGTCAACAAGTGAGGGAAACACCCTATGAGAAGACTTAAGCGTGATCCGTTGGAAAGAGCATTTTTACGCGGATATCAATATGGCGTTCATGGCAAATCCCGTGAGCTTTGCCCATTTACTCTACCGTCGGTACGCCAAGCCTGGATCAACGGCTGGCGAGAAGGACGCGGCGACAACTGGGACGGTATGACAGGCACTGCGGGCATCCACAGACTCAACGAACTTCACGCCGTCGGCTAATCAAGGGCATTTAATTCCGACACCACCACGAATATGTAACGACTTAACCACGCACGCCTTATCCAGGCGGCGGGCTTCGGCCCAGGGGCTCCTCTTAAGGAGCCCTTTTTATTGCGCGCCTCTCAGGCCTTGGGCAAGGCTGCAATGGCATCCACCGACTGACGAATCAACGCCGGGCCCTTGTAGATAAAGCCGGAATACAACTGCACCAGGCTCGCGCCCGCGGCGATTTTTTCGGCTGCGTGCTTGCCTTCGGTGATACCGCCCACCGCGATGATCGGCAAACGCCCCGCCAGCTCGGCTGCCAGTACCTTGACGATGTGCGTGCTCTTATCCCGAACCGGCGCGCCTGACAGGCCGCCCGCCTCGTCACCATGGGCCAGGCCTTCGACACCCACGCGGCTGAGGGTGGTATTGGTGGCAATCACCGCGTCCATCCCCGACTCCACCAGGGCCTGGGCCACCAGCACGGTCTCTTCATCACTCATGTCCGGGGCGATCTTGATCGCCAGGGGCACACGCTTGCCGTGGCGTACCGCCAGGTCTTCCTGGCGCTGGCGCAAGGCTTCGAGCAATTGCTTGAGGGAGTCGCCGAACTGCAGGCTGCGCAAGCCCGGGGTGTTGGGCGAGC
Organism: Pseudomonas sp. FG86; assembly: GCF_057808775.1. Classification (NCBI taxonomy): domain Bacteria; kingdom Pseudomonadati; phylum Pseudomonadota; class Gammaproteobacteria; order Pseudomonadales; family Pseudomonadaceae; genus Pseudomonas; species Pseudomonas sp. FG86. The sequence continues at coordinate 183,301 of NZ_JBMDIS010000006.1, forward strand.
TGACGTTGACCGTGACATAACTGGCGTGGGCGTAGACCTTGTCCAGGCAGATCAGATAGTCATCCACGGCACGCTCGACCGGCGTGTCGAAATTCTTGCCGATATTGATCCCAAGGATGCCCTTGTACTTCGCCGCCTGAACCCGCGCCAACAGATGATCAACCCCCAGGTTGTTGAACCCCATGCGGTTGATGATCGCCTCGGCTTCCGGCAAGCGGAAAATCCGTGGCTTGGGGTTGCCCGGTTGTGGGCGTGGGGTCACCGTACCGATTTCAACAAAACCGAAACCCAACTGCGCAAAACCGTCGATTGCCGCGCCGTTCTTGTCCAGGCCGGCAGCCAGCCCCACCGGGTTGGGAAAGTCGAGCCCCATCACCGACACCGGCATTTTCGCCGGTGCCTTGCATACCAGGCCATTGAGCCCCAGGCGGCCACCCGCACCGATCAGGTCCAGGGACAGATCGTGGGAGGTTTCCGGAGAGAGTTTGAACAACAGCTGGCGGGCCAGGGTATACATGGGCGGGCTAGACTCGGATGGCGGCGAAAGGTGGCGGCGATTATAGCCGGGGTGATGGGCTGCATGCGAGGCGTGCCGCCCAATCGTCAGTTGCGCAACGCCACCAGCTCCTCATAGCGCGCCCAGATCTTTTCGGCATAGCGCATGCGCAACGCTTCCCGCTCGGGCCCCATCCCCGCCCCCACATTGTAGGAACCCACGGCCGTCCAGTTGTAGCCAAAGCGCTCGATGAACTGCGCAAGAATGGACGCACCCACCTCCACCGAAAGGCAAGGTTCACTCAACAGGCGCTCTTCGGTAATGCCTTGCTTGAGCAGGCGCGGCAAATGAATACTGTTGATCTGCATCAAACCGATATCGCGGGTGCCATTGCTGTTGCTGTAATTCATCGCATGCGCGCGGTACCCCGACTCCACCGCTGCAATGGCCTGCAGCAATTCAGCTTCGATGTCATAGCGGGCTGCCACCTCTTCCCAGCAGTAAGCCAGTGCCTCATTGCTCCACGCCAGCACCGCCAGCAACAGGCCGGTGTACCAGGGTTTACCCATGACTCACCTGGCCGCAGGCCGAACATATGCGGCCCACGCGCCCCTGCCCGGCCCGGCGCGGCTCATGCTCCTCGATACTCACGGCACAGGTGAAACGATAGCCCCTGCCATAGATCGTCTTGATGAAGCCCTTGTCCGCCCTGAGGTGCTTACGCAAGGAATAGATGCAACGGGTCAACGACTCCTCCGCAACTTCCCCATGGGGCCATGCCAGTTCCAGAAGCCGATCCTTGGTCATCAGTTCGCCGCCGGAAACCAGCAGCAGCCGCAGCACGTGCCACTCCTTGGGCGGCAATTGAATATCCACGCCGTCACCGGTCAACCGGCCATCACCGTGAAGGGTCCAGCGCGCAAAAAACAGGGTTGCCGTCGTCATTCGCTCACTCAAGACGGTCATACATACCTCTGCATCCGACTACTGACATTGAAGGGCCTCATTGCCAGTGCCGGCCAAACCACGAGAGACATGACTATAGAAATCTGGCGGTCGAACCACGCTAGGAAAAAACCCATACATCCGAGGCTTTGTGGGAGACCATGCGTAAGACGTTTCTTCATCACCCCTCACTGAGCATCACTGTCGAGATAAACCTCATGCCGCTCCCCTTCGATCGATCCGCCTGTGGGCTGACGATCATTGAAGGGCTTTGCGACAGGCCGAACGAACGCACGTTGCACGCGCTCGTATTGAGCCTGGGTCAGGAGGGGCGGCCCCACGGCGCCGTTGAGTGTTCTCGGTTCGTGACCTACCGCCCGAGCCTGGATCACGAATAGGCGCACCTCGCCTCCACGGCTTGCCACCTTGCCCCGCGCCAAGGACTCGGCGTCACGCTGAAAGCCCCCTATCCACAGGCGCCGGCCCTGAGGCACCCGAATCACCGTGCTGATGCCCACATTCCCCACCACAGGCGATTGTTTACGGTTCCGGCCCTTGCCCAGTTGCTGACCATCGACAGCGTTGATCTGCATCTCGATTTCATTGCCATGGGTGAAGCGCGGCAACACGCTGACCTGGGTGCCGTACCGAACGGGCTGCCAGTCGCCACCGTCTTCTCCAGGTCGTGGCAGGTAAAAAGTCTGGTTGTCCTGGAATACGGCGGGAACATTTTCCTGGGCCAATATCACGGGCAGTGTCACCACCCTGGCCCGCCGTCGACGCTCCAGCGCAGTGACCAACGCCATGAAGCGATTATCTTCCGAAGGCTCCAGCACTCGCGTCGCCGCGGCTGAAGGGTTGGCCTCGTCAGGCCAGCCCATCTCCATCTTCCTGAGTTCCTCGCTGTCCACGTCCACCAGCCATAACGACACCTCAATGGCCCGCTTGGGCATATCCAGTTCCGCGACGAGTCGTTCGATAAAACGCACCTGGGCAGGGGTGCCCTTGATCAACAGGCTGTTGGTATCCGGGTACGCAAATACCGAAAGGCTCTTGTCAGCCAGCATGTCATTCGCTGGTTGCGGGTTACGCCTGCGCTCGTTGGCCAACAGGGTCTCGATCATCGACGCCACCCCCGGCACATTCACGTGGTCATCGCCCATGGCGTACCGACGGTCAGCCACGTGGGTGTTGAACACCTGCACCACACCGAATGTGTGGGGGCCCACGCGTAAATCAGCCTGCGGCCGGTCCAGCGTTTGCGCGAGCCGCAACACCTGGTCCACATAGTTCGACGGCCCGGCCACATAGAACATCCGCTCCCCGCTCTGTCGCAGGGGGTGACGCGAATCATCCAGGCCCGAGCGGCGCATGAGCCCAGTCAACTTTTCAACGGAAATATGCCGCAGCGCCACTGCCGAACTTTTCGCCTCGCCGGCGTCGTAGAGGTGCAGCACCTGGCCATCGCTGTGCCAGATCAGGCCGTATTGCCGGGCAACCGCCTCCAGGACCTGCCGCGCGTTGCCGAAGTCGTAGGTGCCGCTGATGCGTCGGCGGGCGGCCTCCCGGCTGACGACGATAGGCAGGCCGAAGGGCACTGACAACGCGGTAAAAAACGTGTGAAGGCTTTCATCCTGTGCCTGGTAGGTCTCCCCCCACGCAGACGCGCAGCCCAGCATCAGTACAGCGCATAGCAGCCAGCGGCAAGGCCAATGAACGGTCGTGGTTGCGGATAAGTCAGCGTACACCGTGGGATTCCTGGGCGGTCTGGCGTAAAGAGTCAGCCATACTGAAAGCCGGCCGGGTTTCAATCTTGATGAAAAGTTGACGGCGAACGGCGCCTGTCGCCCCGTGGCATGTGCCTTGCTTTGCACTCTGCATCAGAGCACGCGCCAACGACGGAGCGGGCTTACGGACAAAGGCGTCGTTACCTGCAATGGCCTACACCGCCATCTGAAGGGACGACGTTTTTTTTGAACGAAAAGGTAGGCACTGATGAACGATTCGGTAGGCAGCAGCCCGATAAAAGACCCTCTGGCCTGGGTCAGCGGCAGTGACGCCCCGGAAAAGAGCAGCCTCGACCTAGGCTTCATGGCCTTGACCGACTGCGCCTCGCTGGTGGTTGCGGCAACCCAGGGGTTCGCCCAACCCTATGGTTTGACGCTGAACCTCAAGCGTCAGTCGTCATGGGCCAGCCTGCGCGACAAACTGGTCAGCGGCGAACTGGATGCCGCCCACGGCCTGTATGGCCTGATCTACGCCGTGCACCTGGGCATTGGCGGCACCGCCCCGACCGACATGGCGGTGCTGATGGGGCTGAACCAGAATGGCCAGAGCATCAACCTGTCCCACGGCCTGCAACAACAAGGCGTGGTCACTCCTGAGGCACTGGATCGCCATGTGCACCAAAGCCGAACACCGTTGACCTTTGCCCAGACCTTTCCCACCGGCACCCATGCGATGTGGCTGTATTACTGGCTGGCGAGCCAAGGCATTCACCCGTTGCAGGATGTGGAGAGCGTGGTGGTACCGCCGCCGCAAATGGTCGCGCACCTGCAGGCCGGGCGTATCGACGGCTTCTGTGTCGGCGAACCCTGGAGCGCCAGCGCAGTCAAGCAAAACCAAGGCTTCACCCTGGCGACCAGCCAGGCAATCTGGCCCAATCATCCGGAAAAAGTCCTCGGCTGCACCCAAGCCTTTGTCGACCAATACCCCAATACCGCCCGCGTGCTGGTCATGGCGATCCTTGAAGCCAGTCGTTTTATCGAGCAAAGCACCGAGAACCGTCGCTCTACCGCTCAGTTGCTCAGCGCCCGCGAGTACCTCGACGCCCCGCTCGACTGCATCGAGCCGCGCCTGCTGGGTCACTATGACGATGGCCTCGGTAACCAGTGGCAAGACCCCCATGCGCTGCGGTTCTTTGCCGATGGAGCAGTGAACCTGCCGTATCTGTCCGACGGCATGTGGTTCATGACCCAATTTCGTCGCTGGGGCCTGTTGCGCGAAGACCCGGACTACCTCGGCGTGGCGCGGCAGGTCCAGCAACTGGCGCTCTATCGCCAGGCCGCCGAGGCACTTGGGTTGCCTGCCAGGGACCAGGACATGCGCAGCAGCCAATTGATCGACGGCAAGATCTGGGACGGCGCCGACCCCGTCGCCTATGCCCGCAGCTTCCGCCTGCATGCCATGGCCGACCACGCCAGCCGCCAAGCCCTGCGCTGACAGGAGGACTGATATGTTGCGAATCCTGTTGATCAACGACACCCCGCGCAAGGTCGGGCGCCTCAAGGCGGCACTGATAGAGGCCGGTTTCGAGGTGATCGACGAGTCCGGCCTGACCATCGACCTGCCCGCGCGCGTCGAAACGGTGCGTCCGGATGTGATCCTGATCGATACCGAGTCACCCGGTCGCGATGTCATGGAGCAAGTGGTGCTGGTCAGCCGCGACCAACCCCGGCCCATCGTCATGTTTACCGACGAGCACGACCCCAGTGTGATGCGCCAGGCGATCAAATCCGGCGTCAGCGCGTACATCGTTGAAGGCATCCAGGCCCAGCGCCTGCAGCCCATCCTCGACGTGGCCATGGCACGCTTCGAAAGCGACCAGGCCCTGCGCGCCCAGTTGCACGCCCGCGACCAGCAGTTGGCCGAGCGCAAGCGCATCGAACTGGCCAAGGGCCTGCTGATGAAAATGAAGGCCTGCAACGAGGAAGAGGCCTACACCCTGATGCGCCGCCAGGCCATGAGCCGCCAGCAGAAACTGATCCAGGTGGCGGAGCAGATCATCGCCATGAGCGAGCTGCTCGGCTGACCTGGCTCAGCTCTTGCTAAAGAATCTTCACAGGTAACCAACGGCGGTTGCCCCTCCACGACAAAGACGTCGCACATCCGGTTTGCCCTCGCGAACCCGGTGGCGGCGTTTTTTCGTTTTGGCCCCAGTGCATGGGGCCGGTGGGGCGGCCTTAGCCGGCTGTTCCATCACCAGGCCTTCTTACAAGACTCCCAACCGTTGAGGTGCGTGATGAAATCAAGCTTCTGGAAATCCGGGCACACCCCGACCCTGTTTGCCGCGTTCCTGTATTTCGACCTGAGCTTCATGGTCTGGTACCTGCTGGGCCCCCTGGCGGTGCAGATTGCCGCCGACCTGCACCTGACCACCCAACAGCGCGGCCTGGTAGTCGCGACGCCGATCCTGGCGGGCGCGGTGCTGCGCTTCCTGATGGGCATGCTGGCCGACAAGCTGTCGCCCAAGACCGCCGGGCTGATCGGCCAGGTGATTGTGATCGCGGCGTTGTTCATCGCCTGGAAAGTGGGAATCCACAGCTACGAACAAGCGTTGCTGCTGGGGCTGTTCCTCGGTATGGCCGGTGCGTCCTTTGCCGTCGCCCTGCCCCTGGCCTCCCAGTGGTATCCGGCCGAACACCAGGGCAAAGCGATGGGCATCGCGGGAGCCGGCAACTCCGGTACCGTGTTTGCAGCCCTGCTGGCACCGGTACTGGCCGCCGCGTTTGGCTGGAGCAATGTGTTCGGCTTCGCCCTGATCCCGTTGATCCTGACCCTGATCGTCTTCGCCTGGCTCGCGCGCAATGCGCCTGAACGCCCGAAAGCCAAGTCCATGAGTGACTACTTCAAGGCCCTGGGTGACCGCGACAGCTGGTGGTTCATGTTCTTCTACAGTGTGACCTTCGGCGGCTTTATCGGCCTGGCCAGCGCCCTGCCCGGCTACTTCAACGACCAGTACGGCCTGAGCCCGGTGACCGCCGGTTACTACACCGCCGCCTGCGTGTTTGGCGGCAGCCTGATGCGCCCGCTGGGCGGCGCGCTGGCAGACCGTTTCGGCGGGATTCGCACCCTGCTGGGCATGTACAGCGTGGCGGCAATCTGCATCGCGGCAGTGGGTTTCAACCTGCCCAGCTCCTACGCGGCACTGGCCTTGTTCGTCTGCACCATGCTCGGCCTGGGTGCCGGCAATGGCGCAGTGTTCCAACTGGTGCCCCAGCGCTTCCGGCGTGAAATTGGCGTGATGACCGGCCTGATCGGCATGGCCGGCGGTATCGGCGGCTTCGCGCTGGCGGCGGGCATGGGCGCCATCAAGCAGAGCACCGGCAGCTATCAACTGGCCTTGTGGTTGTTCGCCAGCCTGGGCGTGCTGGCCTGGTTCGGCCTGCACGGCGTCAAGCGGCGCTGGAGAACCACCTGGGGTTCGGCCGCCGTGACCGCCGCACGCGTCTGATGAGCCTGCAACTGAGCGTCGCCCAGGCCAGCGCCATCGGCCCCCGCGCCGAAAACCAGGATGCCCTGCGCGTGGTCACCCCCGTGGCGGAACTGGCCGCGAGCAAGGGCTACCTGTGCGCGCTGGCCGACGGTGTCAGCCAGTGCGCCGACGGTGGCCTGGCCGCGCGCTCGACCTTGCAGGCCCTGGCCCTGGACTACTACGCCACGCCGCAAACCTGGGGCGTGGCCCAGGCACTCGAACGTTTATTGCTCGCACAGAATCGCTGGCTGCAAGCCAATGGCGGCGGCCAGCCGCTGCTGACCACCCTCAGTGCCCTGGTATTTCGCGGCCAGCGCTTTACGCTGGCGCATGTCGGCGATTGCCGGGTATATCGCTGGCTGGACGATGAACTGCTGCGCATCAGCGCGGACCACGTGTGGGAACAACCGGGCATGCAGCACGTGCTCAAGCGCGCCCTCGGCCTGGATCAACACCTGGTGCTGGACTTCCTCGATGGCGAACTGCGTGAGGGCGAATGTTTCCTGCTGCTCAGCGATGGCGTATGGGCCACCCTGGGCGACCACAGCATCCGTGCGATCCTGCGCGAGCAGACCGACCTCGACCTCGCGGTGACCACCCTGGTCAACGCCGCACACCTGGCGGGTAGCCAGGACAATGCCAGCGCCCTGCTGGTGCGCATCGATCAACGGGGCGCAGCCACCCTCGGCGACGCCCTGGTGCAGTTGCAGCAATGGCCACTGCCGCCGCCGCTCAAGGTTGGCCAACACTTTGAAGGCTGGCAGGTGGAATGCGTGCTGGCGCAGAGCCGTCAGTCCTTACTGTACCGGGTCCGCGATGCCCAGCAGCAACCCTGGCTGCTCAAGACCCTGCCCCTGAGTCGCGACGACGACAGCGACGCCGGCCAAGCCCTGCTCTCGGAGGAGTGGTTTCTACGCCGAGTGGCCGGGCGCGCGTTTCCTGAAGTCCATCCCGCCAGCGGGCGTCAGCATTTGTACTACGTGATGCGTGAATACCCAGGGCAAACCCTCGCCGAACTGTTCCAGCACCAAGGCCCATTACCCTTGGCGCAATGGCAGTCCATCGCCGAACGTTTGTTGCGCGCGGTGGGCCTGCTGCACCGCCGACAAATCCTGCACCGCGACATCAAGCCGGAAAACCTGCTGCTGGGCGACGACGCCGAGTTGCGTGTGCTGGATTTCGGCCTGGCCTACTGTCCGGGCCTGTCCGAAGACCGCGCCCACCTGCTGCCCGGTACCCCGAGCTTTATTGCACCCGAGGCATTTAATGGCGAACGTCCTACGGCGCAACAAGATTTGTACAGTGTTGGCGTCAGCCTGTATTACCTGCTGACCGGGCATTATCCCTACGGCGAAATCGAAGCCTTCCAACGGCCAAGGTTCAACTTGCCGGTCAGCGCCAGTCGCTATCGTCCCGATTTGCCGGACTGGCTGCCCCACAGCCTGGAACGGGCCGTGGCCGCCGATCCCACCCAGCGCTACGAAACCGCCGAAGAATGGTTGCTGGCGCTGGAACAGGCCGACCGCCACGAACTCAGCGTGCGACCACGCCCGCTGTTGGAGCGCGAACCCCTGAAGGTCTGGCGGACCCTGGCGCTGGTCTCACTGCTGATCAACTTGGTGCTGCTCTACACGCTGTACCTGTAGGAACGAGCGTGCTCGCATCTACAGCCTGGCCATGCGCCAGATGTGGGCAGCGCGCGTTCAAATGGTGCGAAAAAACAGGGAATGAAGAGCGATTGGGCCAATAAATGCGAGGGTCATGCAACTTGGCACAACCACTGCATTAGCTTTCCCAACACCCAACATATAGCCGCACCTTCAACGTCGAAGGGTCGAGCTTCCCGAGAGAACGGGACCAGGACAAAGGCGTCCTCGCTAGGTAACTAGCGGGGACGCCTTTTTTTGTTTGCGCGTGATGGGTCGAACCCATGCGGAGAACGATATGAAAAAACTCAAATTAGTGATGATCGGCAACGGCATGGCCGGGGTCCGCACCCTGGAAGAACTGCTCAAGCTGAGCAACGAACTGTACGACATCACCGTGTTCGGCGCCGAGCCCCACACCAACTACAACCGCATCCTGCTGTCGCCGGTGCTGGCCGGTGAGCAAACCTTCGAAGAGATCGTACTCAACGACCTCGACTGGTACCTGGACAACCACGTCAAGCTGCTGCTCAACCGCAAAGTGGTGCAAATCGACCGGGTCAAACGCAAGGTCATTGCCGAAGACGGGACCGAGGCCGAGTACGATCGCCTGCTGATCGCCACCGGTTCCACACCGTTTATCCTGCCCATTCCGGGCAACACCCTGCAGGGTGTGATCGGCTACCGCGACATCGCCGACACCCAGGCGATGATCGAGACCGCCAAGACCCACAAGCACGCCGTGGTGATCGGCGGCGGCCTGCTCGGCCTGGAAGCCGCCAACGGCCTGATGCTGCGCGGCATGCACGTGACCGTGGTGCACCTCGGCGAATGGCTGCTGGAACGCCAGTTGGACAAGACCAGCGGCCAACTGCTGCAAACCGAATTGGAAAGCCGTGGCCTGGTATTTCGCCTGTGCGAACAGACCCAGGCCCTGCACGACGCCGGCAATGGCCGGGTCGGCTCGGTGCAATTCAAGAATGGCGACATCATCCCCGCCGACCTGGTGGTGATGGCCGCCGGCATCCGGCCCAATACCGAACTCGCGGAAAAATCCGGCATCCCCTGCAACCGTGGGATTCTGGTCAACGACACGATGCAAACCTACGACCCACGCATCTACGCGATCGGCGAATGCGCCAGCCATCGCGGGATTGCCTATGGCCTGGTAGCGCCACTGTTCGAGCAGGCCAAGGTGTGTGCCAACCATCTGGCCCAACTGGGCTTTGCCACCTACAAGGGCTCGGTGACTTCGACCAAGCTGAAGGTCACCGGCATCGACCTGTTCTCCGCTGGCGACTTCATGGGCGGCGAAGGCACCGAGACCATCACCCTCTCCGATCCGATTGGCGGCGTTTACAAGAAGCTGGTGATCAAGAACGACATCCTCGTCGGCGCCTGCCTGTACGGCGACACCGCCGACGGCGGTTGGTATTTCCGACAAATCCGTGAGAACCACGCAATTGGCGAGATCCGCGACCACCTGATGTTCGGCGAAAACGCCCTGGGTGACGTCGGCCATCAAGGCCAGGACAAAGCCATGAGCATGGCCGACAACGCCGAAGTCTGCGGCTGCAATGGCGTGTGCAAGGGCACCATCGTCAAGGCTATCCAGGAACACGGGCTGTTCAGCGTCGACGAGGTGAAAAAACACACCAAGGCCGCCAGCTCCTGCGGTTCCTGCGCCGGGTTGGTGGAACAGATCCTGATCAACACCGTGGGCGGTGCCGCCGATGTCAAACCCAAGAGCGAAAAAGCCATCTGCGGTTGCAGCGACCTCAACCACGGGCAAATCCGCCAGGCCATCCGCGAACAGCACCTGCTAACCATCGCCGGCACCATGGGCTACCTGAACTGGCGCACCCCGAACGGCTGCGCCACCTGCCGCCCGGCGCTGAACTACTACCTGATTTCCACCTGGCCGGGTGAAGCCAAGGACGATCCGCAATCGCGCCTGATCAACGAACGGGCCCACGCCAATATTCAGAAAGACGGCACCTACTCCGTCGTCCCACGGATGTGGGGCGGTGTGACCAATCCTTCGGAACTGCGGCGCATCGCCGACGTGGCCGACAAGTACAACGTGCCGATGGTCAAGGTCACCGGCGGCCAGCGCATCGACCTGCTGGGCATCAAGAAGCAGGACTTGCCCGGCGTGTGGAAGGACCTCGACATGCCGTCCGGCCACGCCTACGGCAAATCCATCCGCACCGTGAAGACCTGCGTCGGCAGTGAGTTCTGTCGCTTCGGCACGCAGAACTCCACACAACTGGGAATCGAACTGGAGCATGACCTGTTCAACATGTGGTCGCCACATAAGGTGAAGCTGGCGGTATCCGGTTGCCCACGCAATTGCTCGGAAGCCGGTATCAAGGACGTCGGCATTATCGGTGTGGACTCCGGCTGGGAGATGTATATCGGTGGCAACGGCGGGATCAAGACCGAAGTCGCCGAGTTCTTCGTCAAGCTCAAGACCGCCGAGGAAGTGCGCGAATACAACGGCGCGTTCCTGCAGCTGTACCGCGAAGAGGCCTTTTACCTGGAACGCACCGTGCACTACCTGCAACGGGTGGGCATGGACCATATCAAGAAAGCCGTACTGGAAGACCCGGCACGGCGCAAAGCCCTCAACGAACGCCTGCAATTCTCCCTGTCGTTCGAACAGGACCCGTGGAAAGAACGCCTGGAACAGCCGCTGCTGAAAAAGGAGTTCGAGGTCATCCCCGTCAAACAACTGGAGGTGCCGGCATGAACTGGTTGGATATCTGTGCCCTCGACGAGATCAACACCCTGGGCTCGCGCATCATCAATGGGCCCAAAGGCGATATCGCGATTTTTCGTACCAGCGACGACGAAGTCTTTGCCCTCGACGACCGCTGCCCGCACAAGGGCGGCCCGCTGTCCCAAGGCCTGATCTACGGCAAACGCGTGGCCTGCCCGCTGCACAACTGGCAGATTGACCTGGCGTCCGGCGAAGCCCTGGCGCCGGATATCGGCTGCGCCCATCATCATCCCGCCCGTGTGGAAAACGGCCGGGTGATGCTGGCCCTGCGGGACGCCGGTTGATGAACCGCCAGACCACCGCGTCCACCTGCTGTTACTGCGGGGTGGGGTGCGGCGTGCTGATCGAGCATGACGGCGAACAGATCCTCGGCGTGCAAGGCGACCCCAACCACCCGGCCAACTTCGGCAAGCTGTGCAGTAAAGGCGCCAGCCTGCATTTGACCGGCGACCTCAGCGCCCGCGCCTTGTACCCGGAGTTGCGCCTGGGCAAGGGCCTGGCCCGCACCCGCGCCAGTTGGGACACCGCCCTGGAGCATGCGGCCAACGTATTCGCCGAGACCATCGCCGAACACGGGCCCGACAGCGTGGCCTTCTACATCTCCGGGCAGTTACTGACCGAGGATTACTACAGCTTCAACAAGTTGGCCCGGGCCCTGGTCGGCACCAACAACATCGATAGCAACTCGCGGCTGTGCATGTCCTCGGCGGTGGTCGGTTACAAGCGCAGCCTGGGCGCCGATGCGCCGCCATGCAGCTATGAAGATCTCGAATGCAGCGACTGCGTGATGATCGTCGGCAGCAATATGGCCTACGCCCACCCGGTACTGTTCCGACGCCTGGAAGAGGCCAAGGCACGGCGGCCGCAGATGAAAGTCGTGGTGATCGACCCGCGTCGCACAGATACCTGTGATTTGGCTGACCTGCACCTGGCGATCCTGCCGGGCACGGACGTGGCGCTCTTCCACGGGATTTTGCACCTGCTGCTGTGGGAAGACTGGATCGACCGTGATTTTATCCAGGCCCACACCGACGGCCTGGCCGCACTCAAACGCCTGGTGCACGACTACACGCCACAGATGGTCACGCAGTTGTGCGGCATCAGCGTCGAGCAATTACGCCTGTGTGCCGAATGGGTAGGCACCTCCAGCAGCTTTTTATCGCTGTGGTGTATGGGGCTCAACCAGTCCACCGCCGGCAGTGCGAAAAACAGCGCGCTGATCAATCTGCACCTGGCGACCGGGACCCTCGGCCGCCCAGGTTGCGGGCCGTTCTCGCTGACCGGCCAGCCAAACGCCATGGGCGGCCGCGAGACGGGCAGCTTGTCCAACCTGCTGCCCGGGCATCGGGAGGCCGCCAACCCCGAGCATCGGGCTGAAGTGGCCGCGTATTGGGGCGTGGAGCAATTACCGGCTACCCCTGGCCTCACCGCCATTGAACTGTTTGAACAGGTGCAGGCGGGCAAGATCAAGGCCCTGTGGATTGCCTGTACCAACCCTGCGCAATCGCTGCCAGACCAGAACAACGTGCGCGAGGCCCTGGCAGCCTGCCCGTTTGTAGTGTTGCAGGAGGCGTTTCGTACCACCGAAACCGCCGCCTATGCCGACCTGCTGTTACCCGCCGCCAGTTGGGGCGAAAAAGAAGGCACGGTGACCAATTCCGAACGGCGTATTTCCCATGTGCGCCAGGCCATTGCCCCTCCGGGTGAAGCTCGTGCGGACTGGGCGATTACCGTGGATTTCGCACAGCGTCTGGAGCGTCGCCTGCGCCCTGGCTTGAACAGCCTGTTCGCGTTCGAGCAACCGGCGCAGCTCTTTGACGAGTACAAGCTGCTGACCCGCGACCGTGATTTGGACCTGTCGGGTATCAGCCATGCCCTGCTCGACCAGATCGGCCCGCAGCAGTGGCCATTTCCCCTGGGCGCCCAGGCTGGAACACCGCGCCTGTACACCGATGGGCTCTTCCCGACCGACAATGGCCGCGCACACTTTATCGCCGATCCCTATCGAGCAGCCAAGGAGCAGCGTGACGCACGCTTCCCCCTGACCCTGATCACCGGACGCCTGCGCGACCAATGGCATGGCATGAGCCGCACCGGCACCGCCGCGCAATTGTTCGGCCACGTCAGTGAGGCGCGGCTCAGCCTGCACCCGGACGAACTGCGCCGGCATCGTTTCAAGGACGGTGACCTGGTCAACCTGAAAAGCCGTCGTGGCCACCTGATCGTCGCGGTCAGCAGCGATGACAGTGTGCGTCCCGGCCAAGCCTTCCTGCCCATGCACTGGGGCGATCGTTTTCTCAAGGGCGGCGTCAATGGCCTCACCCAGCCAGCATTCGATCCGTTATCCAAACAGCCGGAACTCAAGCACAGCGGCGTACGCCTGGAAGCCGTGCAACTGCCGTGGCAGTTGTTTGCACTGATCGAAGGCGATGTTCAGCAACACTTCGAGGCCTTGCGCCCACTGTGCGAGGGCTTTGCCTACGTCAGCCTGAGCCTGGCCGGCCGTGAGCGGCCAGCGTTGCTGGTACGCGCGGCACATACCGAGGCACCCGACCTGCAACTGTTGACCCGTATCGACCAACTGCTGGGCCTGCATGACGGGCCGGTGATGGCCTACGACGACCCACGTCGCTCCATCGGCAAGCGGGTAAAGATCGAGAAAGGCCGTATTACGGCGGTGCGCCTGGCGGGTGAAACCCTGGCCCGCCACTGGCTGCAAAGCCTGTGGCTGGAAGGTCGCACCGACGATCAGTTGCGGCGCTGGCTGTTGGCGCCCTTAAGCGCAGCACCCGGCGGCGCGGCGGCAAGCAGCAAGATCCTGTGCAACTGCAAGAACGTCAGCGAAAACGCGGTGTGTGCCGGCATTGCCCGGGGCCTGGCCCTGGAGGGGCTCAAACAGGAACTGGGCTGCGGCACGCAATGTGGTTCCTGTGTACCGGAAATCAAACGTCTATTGGCCAGCAACCCGCAGCCAATCGCAATCAGTGTGTGAGGGCAACAACATGAGCGCAAAAGTCTGGCTGGTGGGCGCAGGCCCCGGTGATCCGGAGTTGCTGACCCTCAAGGCGGTACGGGCGATGCACGCCGCCGATGTGGTGCTGATCGATGACCTGGTCAACCCGGCGGTGCTGGAGCATTGCGGCGATGCGCGAGTGATTACCGTCGGCAAACGCGGCGGCTGTCGCTCGACGCCGCAGGATTTTATCCACCGCCTGATGCTGCGCTATGCGCGCCAGGGCAAATGCGTGGTGCGCCTCAAGGGCGGCGACCCCTGCATTTTCGGCCGGGGCGGCGAAGAGGCCACCTGGCTGCGCGAGCGTGGGGTCGAGGTGGAGTTGGTCAACGGAATCACAGCAGGGCTGGCAGGGGCGACGAATTGCGATATTCCCCTGACGTTGCGAGGGGTCAGTCGCGGCGTAACGCTGGTCACCGCACATACCCAGGACGACAGCCGCCTGAACTGGCGAGCCTTGGCCGAGGGGGGTACGACGCTGGTGGTTTACATGGGCGTGGCGAAGCTGGAGGAGATTCGCGAGCAATTGCTCGAAGGCGGCATGGCGACGGATACGCCAGTGGCGATGATCGAAAATGCCTCGCTGGCGCAGCAACGCGAGTGCCGCAGCGAGCTGTGGCGCATGCACGAGGATGCGCAGGCGTTCGCCCTGAAGAGCCCGGCAATCCTGGTGATTGGCCAGGTGGCCGGCATGGCACAGGTCGCCCAGCTGACAGAAGCCGCCAGCGCCTGAGGCAAATTCCAGGCGAAAAAAAGCCCGGCCTAAGCCGGGCTTTTTTCTACCACTCAGTAATTACTTACTTAGCGGTAGCTTCTACCGACGCTTCTACGCGACGGTTGATGGCACGACCAGCTTCAGTTGCGTTGTCAGCAACTGGGCGGGATTCGCCGTAACCTACTGCGGTGATACGGCTAGGAGCAACGCCGTCTTTAACCAGGACTTGCTTAACAGCGTCAGCACGACGCTGGGACAGCTTCTGGTTGTAAGCGTCTGGACCTACGGAGTCAGTGTGACCAGCAACTTCTACGTTGGTAGCTGGGTACTGAGCCATGAAGTCGGCCAGGTTTTTCACGTCGCCGTAGCTGTTAGGCTTAACAACGGCCTTGTCGAAGTCGAACTTGACGTCCAGCTCAACACGAACAACCTGAGCAACCGGAGCTTCTGGCTCTGGAACTGGCTCTGGAGCTGGTGCTGGGGTAGGAGCTGGAGCAGCTGCGCCAGCGTTACCGCCGAAGTTCACGCCCAGGCCGACCAGTGCGGAGTAATCCCACTTGCCGTTGTCCAGTGCGTAGTCAGCTTCAACACCGGCACGAGCGTACAGGTTGTTGGTGAAGTAGTACTTCACGCCAGCGCCAGCGATAGCCAGGGTCGACTGATCGCGACCGCTGTGACCGTCAGCCTGCACGTTGCCACGGCTCTGGTGACCGAAGCCGCCTTCTACGTATGGACGCAGGCTGTCAACGCCAGCCTGACCAAAGTGGTACTGAGCAGTCAGGCTGCCGGTATCACCTTTGATTTTCTGGCTGCCAGTACCGTCGTTCGAACGGGTGTGGTTGGTTTTGTCGTACGACAGGTTCAAGGACAGGTCGTCGGTCAGGAAATAACCGATGCGAGCGCCAGGATTGTAGCCGTCTTCGATGTGCTTAACGCTATCGTTGAACTGCTTTTTGTAGAACAGCTCGCCTTCAACTGCGCCTTGGCCTTGTGCCAGTGCGCCGAAAGAAGTGGCCGCAATAAGAGTACCAATGGCCAAGCCCAAGGTGTTTTTCAGTTTCATCCGTTAAATCCCCATCTGGTGATTGTAAAGCAGTCCCACAAACCGGGGGACAACTCGGCGACAAGTCTAACAGAACTTGCCTACACGTAAGAGATATTTGCCACGCACTAAGTTTCAGTCTCGCCCGCAAATTTCTCACGTAATTTATCAAGAGCACGTTTGTAACGCATTTTTGTAGCACTCAAACCCATGTGCATGATGTCGGCGATTTCCTGAAACTCCAGCTCTGCGACAAATCGTAGCACCAGAATTTCCCGGTCAATCGGGTTCACATGCACCAACCAGCGATCAAGTCCGCCCTTCTCCTCGGGTGCCGGCGTCTTTTCTTCAGACGCCTCCTCAAGGGGGTCGAGACTCAAGGCGTCCATCAAGCGACGCTTTCGCCGTTCCTTCCGATACTGCGTGATGCATTCGTTGTACGTGATGCTGTAGAGCCAGGTCTTGAACTTCGATTTGCCCTCGAAGTTCTTCAGGCCGTACAGCACCTTGAGCATCACTTCCTGACAGACATCATCCGCATCTCTATCGTTCCCTAAATACCTTGAACAAACGTTGAACAGAGTGCGTTGATATCTGCGCATCAATTCTTCGTACGCGCGAGTTACGTGAAACAGCTCCGTGTGCGCGCGCGCGACCAACTCCTCATCAGAGAGCTCACGGGGGTCATAGCGCGTGGACAGCGTTTGGGCTTTATTCAAAACAAGTCGTGCCGACAGTCAGGTCAATGTCCGCTGCAATCCGGTCACCCAGGTTCGCGGCGGCGTACATTAGCAGGGTTTGCGGCCTTAGCGGCTACTGACCTGCTGCTCCAGGAGAATCCGATTGGACAGCGACACCAAGTCGCCGTCATCGGTCAACACCGTTGTCTTGACCGTGCCGATCTCCTCGATTTGCCCTTCGACCTCGCCCACACGCACCTGCTGCCCCACCTGATACAACTCACGCACGTAGATTCCCGCAAGAATCTGGCCGGCAATTTCCCGGCTTCCCAACCCCATGGCCAGCGCAACGGCCAGACCAACGGTAATCAAAACAATCACAATCACATGGTTGAGCAGGTCAGTCTTGACCTCCAACTGGCTGATCGCGACGGAAATACTGATGATGATCACCAGCCCCTGGGCAATTCGCCCCAGGCCTGCCGCATAGTCCAGCCCTACCCCTTCGGCAGCCCCGCGCACCAGCCCATTGGCCAGTTGCGCCAGCAAAACGCCGACAAGCAGCACCAGCGCGCCACCGAAAACCTTCGGTAAATACAGCGCGAGCATGTCGAGCGTAGCTGAAACTCGCTCAAGTCCAAGGGATTGAGCCGCGGAAACCAGAAAAATCAGCAATACGAACCAATAGACGATCTTGCCGATCAAGGTCGAAATCGGCACTTGCAGACCGGCGCGGCCGAGCAGCTTGGTCAGCCCGGTACCTGCCATCAGGCGATCAAGGCCGAGTTTCGCGAGCAATTTGGACAACAGGGTGTCGAGCAGCTTGGCCACGACAAAGCCCAGCAGTACCAGGACCAGCGCCCCAAACAGGTTGGGAATGAAATTCGCCACCTTGGTCCACAATGCGGTCATCGCGGTGACCAGGCTCTGGGTCCAGAGATCAAGTTCCATATTCAATCAGCCTTATCAGCAGTGCGAGCAAGAGGTTTACGACGGGAAACCGGTGATACATGGGCTGAACCGTTGTTCAGGGCCATCATCAACGCCGGTAACCACCGACCGAGCAGGCCGAACAGGTCCCCCGCACCCACCTGACGGTTGGCGGTTTTCAACACGCGACCCAGGCAAGCATCGTCGTCGCGGTTGGACGGCGAGGCATTGAGCATGTCACGCAAAGACTGTTCGAACGGATCGTGCATAAAGACCTCTCGCAAGTGTTTTAAAAGACGAGGGTAAAATTCTTGAGGTCACATGGGACCCTTCCTACGTTCAGCTCATATTCAGGTCAAACCCAGCGCAATCGTCGAAATAGCCACCATTGTCCGAGCGCCACCGAGACCATCAGCAGGCAGGCAATCACAAATCCGTAGGGGCTGGAAGAGAACGGAATCCCCCCCACATTGATCCCCAGCAGGCCGGTCAGAAAGCTCATCGGCAGGAAGATCCCGGTGATGATCCCGAAGCGGTACATGGTGCGGTTCATGCGCACGCTCAAGCGCCGGTCTTCGGTCTCAAGCACAAGCCCCACGCGCTCCCGGGTCAATTCGAGCTCTTCCAGGTAGCGGGTCAGGCTGTTGTTCAATTCGTTCCAGTAGTCGGCATCGTCATCACAAAACCACGGCAATTTGATTCGCGTCAGCTGGGCAAAAATATCCCGCTGCGGGAACAGGAAACGCTTGAGCCCGGCCGCTCGCCGACGGATCTGCAAAACGCTGCCATGCTCCGGAGTATACCGTTCGTCGGCATCCAGTTTTTCTTCCTCGATATCGACGATTTCAGACAGGTCCGAGACCAGATCCTGCACTTTATGGGTGAGGTACTGCGCCATATAAAGGATGAGTTCGGATGCGGTCTTGGGCCCGGTGCCCTCCTCCAGTTGCACCAGCAATTCATCGGTGGCACGCAGCGGGCGCAAACGCAGGGAGATCACACGGCTGGCTGCGGCAAAAATACGCACCGAGACCATGTCCTCAGGCTCCGCGCCCGGGTTGAGGTTGACCCCACGCAGGAACAGCAGCAATTCGGCGTCCGGCAGCGGCAACAGGCGCGGCCGGGTGTTCTCTTCCAGCAGCAGGTCACAGGCGAATTCGCTCAAGCCGCTGGAGGTGCGCAACCAGGTCTGGGTCTGGGGATGGCTGCGGTCCCAATGCAGCCACAGGCTTTCCTGGGGCTGCATATGCAAATCGTCGAGCTCAGTCCGGGCAATCGAACGCGCACCGCCTTTACCGTCCAGCACCAGGGCATGCACCAGCCCCCATTGCGCGTTTTCTTCCTCGAACATCCTCACCCCGTTGGCTATTGCGGTTTATTCAGGCATTTTCAGCGGGCTGGGCGACACGATCACGCCATTATTGTCGGCGTAGATGTATTCACCCGGGCGAAACGTCACACCCGCAAAGGTGACCGCCACGTTCAAGTCGCCAATACCGCGCTTGTCGGTCTTCATCGGATGGCTGGCCAGGGCCTGCACCCCCAGGTCGGTCTGGGCGATCACGTCGACATCCCGGATGCAGCCATAGATCACCAGGCCTTCCCAACCGTTTTTCGCGGCTTTTTCGGCGATCATGTCGCCCAGCAGCGCACGGCGCAGCGAACCACCACCGTCGACCACCAATACCTTGCCGGTACCTGGCTGGTCGGCCTGTTCCTTGACCAGAGAGTTATCTTCGAAGCATTTAATGGTGACAATCTCGCCGCCAAAGGAGTCTCGACCGCCGAAGTTGCTGAACATCGGCTCGACCACCTGCACCAGTTCCGGGTAGGCGTCGCACAAGTCGGGGGTCACGTAATGGTTCATTGAAAAAATTCCTTTCTGTCAAAGAAGAGTCTTTCGAAAGAAGCGCCAGCCTGGGCCGGTGCGCAACATCCCATCCGCTTCGTCGCAACGCAATAACCACTGCGCGACTGAATATGACCAGAAGCGATTAACGCGTCATATCTTAGCCGCAACCACACACGAGCGAAACGCCCTTGGCAGAGCGCTGCGTCAAACTACGACCAAAGCCTCAGGCCTGGCACCCAGCGAGGGTGTCAGCGGATCTTTCAACCATTGCTCCACCAGCGGCCACACCTCGATCTGGGCGGGTTTGCTGACCAGCATTTCCACATGCCCGAAGTCCCCGGTAAAACCTTGCTGGCGTCCCAGGCACAGGTATTGGCGGTGCTCGGAGCCGACTTGCTCGAACAGCTTGCGGCACGCCCAATCCGGGTCCTGCCGGTCGCCTGCGGCACTGACGGCCAGCAGCGGTACGTCCACATCGGCCAGGCCTTTCCACCAGTCCTGCTTGCCATCGCCAAAGCGTCCAAACAGGCCATTCCAGCGCATGGCCTCAATCATCACACCAGCCGGTTCATCCTCCGGGCCACGCTTGAGCCGAGCGCCAGAGACCTGGCCAAAACGTTTCAAGAACAAGCGGCCGGTCCACTCCACCGGTGGAATTTTCAATGGCCAGTGGGTGCGACTCACCTGGCAGCCAAACAAGGCCACCGAGGCCACTGCCGGCGCTCCCAGGTGCTTCCCCCCCAAGGCCGCCGCCAGGGTAGTGGCGCCGAGGGAATGGCCGACCCAGTGCGGAACCTGCGCACTTTGCTCGCGCACAAACGCGCCGATCGCCGGCAAATCGTAGCGGGCATAGTCGGCGACGCGGTTGCGGGCGTACTGTTGGTTGCGCCGGGACAGCCCATGCCCGCGCATTTCCGGGATCCACACGTCGAATCCCTGGCGCGCCAAATAGGCCCCCAGGCCAATGCCCTTGGGTGAATACCAAAAGCGTCGATTGGAAAAACTGCCATGCAACAAGATAACCGGAATGCCCCGGTTTTCCGGGACATCGGCCAGGCCCAACCGGGTGACGGCCAGCTCGACGGTGCCGTCGGGACTGTTACCGGGTTTGAGTCGATACACATCTTCACTCAGGTCGCCACGACGTTCAGCGCTGATCAGGGCGACGGGAAACAGGTTGCTGCTGCTTTGCATAATGCTCTTGCACAAAAAAGGGCGGCGTCCGGAAGGAGTTCCGCCCTGTACAGATAAGAATGCCGGCCAACCTGACGATTGACCGGCACTTTTGACGCGTCGACCTTAGGCGGACGCTTGGCCTTCCGCCAGGAAGAACCAGGTTTCCAGCACCGAATCGGGGTTCAGCGAGACGCTTTCGATGCCCTGTTCCATCAACCATTTGGCCAGGTCAGGGTGGTCGGAAGGGCCTTGGCCGCAGATACCGATGTACTTGCCAGCCTTGTTACAAGCCTGGATGGCGTTGGCCAGCAGCTTCTTGACCGCCGGGTTACGCTCGTCGAACAGGTGCGCGATGATCCCGGAGTCGCGGTCCAGGCCCAAGGTCAGCTGGGTCAGGTCGTTGGAGCCGATGGAGAAGCCGTCGAAGAACTCGAGGAACTCTTCGGCCAGGATGGCGTTGGACGGCAGTTCGCACATCATGATGACGCGCAGGCCGTTCTCACCACGGGACAGGCCGTTTTCGGCCAGCAAATCCACAACCTGGCTCGCTTCACCCAGGGTGCGTACGAACGGCACCATGATTTCAACGTTGGTCAGGCCCATCTCGTTGCGCACGCGCTTGAGGGCGCGGCATTCAAGCTCGAAGCAATCACGGAACGCTTCGCTGATGTAACGCGAGGCACCGCGGAAGCCCAGCATCGGGTTTTCTTCTTCCGGCTCGTAGAGCTTGCCGCCGATCAGGTTGGCGTATTCGTTGGACTTGAAGTCCGACAGGCGCACGATGACCTTTTTCGGGTAGAACGCAGCCGCCAGGGTGCTGATGCCTTCCACCAGCTTCTCGACATAGAAGCCCACCGGGTCGTTGTAGCCGGCGATGCGTTTGTCGACGCTGTCCTTGATGTCCTGTGGCAGGCCGTCGTAGTTCAGCAGGGCCTTGGGGTGCACGCCGATCATGCGGTTGATGATGAACTCCAGACGGGCCAGACCCACGCCGGCGTTCGGCAACTGCGCGAAGTCGAAGGCACGGTCCGGGTTACCGACGTTCATCATGATCTTGAACGGCAGGTCCGGCATGGCGTCGATGGAGTTTTGCTTGATGTCGAAGCCCAACTCGCCTTCGAAGATGAAGCCGGTGTCGCCTTCGGCGCAGGAAACGGTCACGCCCTGGCCATCTTTGAGCAACTGGGTCGCATTGCCGCAGCCCACGACCGCCGGGATCCCCAGTTCACGGGCGATGATCGCCGCGTGGCAGGTACGCCCGCCACGGTTGGTGACGATAGCGCTGGCGCGCTTCATCACCGGCTCCCAGTCCGGGTCGGTCATGTCGGAGACCAGCACGTCGCCGGGCTGGACTTTGTCCATTTCGGACACGTCCTTGATGATCCGCACCTTGCCGGCGCCAATGCGCTGGCCAATGGCTCGGCCTTCCACCAGCACGGTGCCGGTTTCCTTGAGCAGGTAGCGCTCCATGACATTGGCCGAAGTGCGGCTCTTCACGGTCTCGGGACGCGCCTGCACGATATACAGCTTGCCGTCATCACCGTCCTTGGCCCACTCGATGTCCATCGGGCACTGGTAGTGCTTCTCGATGATCATCGCCTGCTTGGCCAGTTCGCTGACTTCAGCGTCGGTCAGGCAGAAACGCGCGCGCTCGGCCTTGTCCACATCAACGGTTTTCACCGAGCGACCGGCCTTGGCCTCGTCGCCGTAGATCATCTTGATGGCCTTGCTGCCCAGGTTGCGGCGCAGGATGGCCGGGCGACCCGCTTCGAGGGTGCCCTTGTGTACGTAGAATTCATCGGGGTTGACCGCACCTTGTACAACGGTTTCACCCAGGCCGTAGGCGCCGGTGATAAACACCACGTCACGGAAGCCCGACTCGGTATCGAGGGTGAACATCACGCCGGCGGTGCCGGTTTCAGAACGCACCATGCGCTGCACACCGGCAGACAGGGCGACCAGCTTGTGGTCGAAACCCTGGTGGACCCGGTAGGAAATGGCACGGTCGTTGAACAGCGAGGCAAACACTTCCTTGGCCGCGCGGATCACGTTTTCCACGCCGCGGATGTTGAGGAAGGTTTCCTGCTGGCCGGCGAAGGAGGCGTCGGGCAAGTCTTCGGCGGTGGCCGAGGAACGCACGGCGACGGCCATGTCCGGGTTGCCGGCCGACAGGGTGGCGAAGGCCGTACGGATTTCTTCGTTGAGCTTCTCGGGGAACTCGGCTTCCATGATCCATTGACGGATCTGGGCGCCGGTCTTGGCCAGGGCGTTGACATCATCGACGTCCAGGGCATCCAGCGCGGCGTGGATCTGGGCGTTGAGACCGCTCAGTTCGAGGAAATCGCGGTAAGCCTGGGCAGTGGTGGCAAAACCACCGGGCACCGAGACACCAGCGCCTGCAAGATTACTGATCATCTCGCCGAGGGATGCGTTCTTGCCCCCTACGTGCTCTACATCATGGACGCCGAGCTTATCGAGGGAAACTACGTACTCTACCAAGGTGATCTCTCCACTTTCTGTGTTGGAAAAGCTCAGGACGCCGGCTGCTCAGTAGGAGCATTCGCCAGCGCTTGTGGCCTGGACCTGGAAAATAAGTGAGAATGCGGCCCACTGCGGGACGGCAAAATCGCGCCTATCATATCCAAGATTCGCCATCAGCTTAAGGCCCAGGGCTCAAATGAAACGATCTGCTTTCTTTATTTCCGACGGCACCGGCATTACAGCCGAAACCCTGGGTCAGAGCCTGCTCGCGCAGTTCGAAAACATTACCTTCGCCAAATTCACGCGGCCCTATATCGACAACGTGGATAAAGCGCGGGCCATGGTACAACAAATCAATCTGGCGGCAGAAAAAGACGGCTTTCGGCCGATCATTTTCGACACCATCGTCAATCAAGACATCCGTGAGATCCTCGCAACCTCCAATGGTTTCATGATCGATATTTTCTCGACCTTCCTGGCGCCGCTGGAACAGGAGTTGAGCGAACACTCCTCTTATTCGGTCGGAAAGTCCCATTCCATTGGGCATAACTCCAATTACATGGAGCGTATCGAGGCGGTGAACTTCGCCCTCGACAACGATGACGGCGCCCGTACCCACTACTACGACAAGGCCGATCTGATTCTGGTCGGCGTGTCCCGCTGCGGCAAAACGCCCACCTGTCTGTACATGGCGATGCAATTCGGTATCCGTGCGGCCAACTACCCGTTGACCGAGGACGACATGGAGCACCTGACGTTGCCGGCCGCCCTGCGCGCGCATTCACATAAGCTCTTCGGCCTGACCATCGACCCGGACCGCCTCACGGCCATTCGCAACGAGCGCAAGCCCAACAGCCGCTACTCCAGCTATGCCCAGTGCGAATTCGAAGTGCGTGAAGTGGAAAATCTGTTCCGTCGCGAGAATATTGCGCATATCAATTCCACGCATTTTTCGGTGGAGGAGATTTCGGCGAAGATTCTGGTGGAGAAAGGCGTCGAGCGACGCTTCAAATAATGCCTTGAGACGCTGCTTAACGGTGGTGAACGGGCATGTCGTGGCGAGCGGGCTTGTTGTGGCGAGCGGGCTTGCCCCGCGTTGGGCTGCGCAGC